>JBBQYA010000038.1:0-25730 GCA_038209155.1 Sphingobacteriales bacterium
TGGAATGCATAATAATGATCCTAGAATTGTAAATGCTACCAAACCTGTTCCTTATCTTTCTTTTGATGAAGCTGCGGAGTTAGCTTATTTCGGAGCCAAAATTTTACATCCACAAAGCGTTTTACCTGCACAAAAATTCGGCATCCCTGTGAGATTATTAAACACAATGGAGCCCAATGCAAATGGAACTTTGATAAGTTCAGAAACGAGTTCAGATATTATTAAAGCAATAGCGGCTAAGGATCAAATTTGTGCAATTAGAATTCAGTCGAGCAGAATGTTACTCGCTTACGGATTTTTGAGAAGAATTTTCGAGATTTTTGAAAGATACAAAACCCCAATTGATATGATTAGTACTTCAGAAGTTGCTGTTTCTATAACAATTGATGATTCACAATACTTAGATTTAATTAAAACAGAATTGCAAGAATTGGGTCACGTTATTATCGATAAAAATTTAAGCATAATTTGTATTGTCGGAAATTTCCCTGTGAAAGAGAGCGGTGCTGCTGCAAAAGTATTTTTAGCTTTACAACAAATTCCAATCAGAATGATTTCTTATGGAGGCAGTGATAATAATATTTCTGTATTAGTAAAAACCTCAGATAAGAAAAATGCATTAAATGCATTACACCAAAATTTATTTTCATGAAGCAGTTAGATGGATTAACAAATTATTTAGAAAAATTTAATTCAATTCCGACTCCTTTTTATTTTTATGATGTAGAATTACTAATTAAAACCTTAAAAGAAGTTAAAATTTGGAGCAATAAATATCATTTTCACATTCATTACGCATTAAAAGCCAATGTAAATGATCGAATTTTAACTGAAATTAAAAATCTCGATTTTGGCGCTGATTGCGTAAGCGGAAATGAAATAAAAAAAGCAATTCAAACAAATTTCGCTTCTGATAAAATTGCTTTTGCAGGTGTTGGAAAGACAGATTTGGAAATATTATATGCATTAGATCAGAATATTTTTTGTTTTAATGTAGAGTCTATACCAGAATTAGAAATTATAAATCAACTAGCCGAGCAGAAAAATAAAATTGCTCCAATTGCTATTAGAATTAATCCGAATGTAAATGCAAATACTCATAAATATATTACTACTGGTTTAGAAGAAAACAAATTCGGTTTAAATCATTGGGAATTAAATGAAGTTTGCGAAAAAATTAAATCGTTAAAAAATATTCAATTTTTAGGCTTGCATTTTCATGTTGGATCTCAGATTATGGATTTGTCTGTTTTTAAAAATCTTTGTACTCGAATAAATGAATTTCAACAATTTTTTATAGAAAGAAATTTTCAACTTCCTATTCTAAATGTTGGTGGAGGCTTAGGGATTGATTATCAAAATCCTGATGAAAAATCAATACCAAATTTCGAATTATATTTTTCTGTTTTTGATAAATTTATAGAGAAAATACCCAATCAAAAAATTCATTTTGAGTTAGGCAGATCTTTAGTAGGGCAGTGTGGAAGTTTGATTTCCAGAATTATTTACATTAAAAAAGGATTGAAAACTAACTTTGCAATTTTAGATGCAGGTATGACGGAATTACTCCGTCCAGCATTATATCAGGCTTACCATAAAATTGAAAATCTTTCCAGCAAAAAAGCAGAAAATTTTATCTATGATGTCGTAGGTCCAATTTGCGAATCATCTGATTGTTTTGGGAAATCAGTTATACTACCAGAAAGTAAAAGAAATGATTTAATAGCTATTCGTTCTGCGGGTGCTTATGGAGAAGTAATGTCAAGCAGATATAATTTAAGAGATGAGACTATTTCTTATTATTCTGAAGATTTAATTAAAATAAAATAATAAATATTTGATTTTGAAAATTGAAATTTTAGATCAATTCTTTTTGATATTTACATTTTAAAACTAATTAAATTTAAAAAAAAATCGGAATATGATAGGTTATCACATTCCGATTTTCATTATATAAATTTTATCAATTATAACATTTATTATAAACTGATTAATAATTCTTATTTGAAAGCATTTTCTCCAGTTATGTCCATTCCAGTAATTAACAAATGAATATCATGAGTGCCTTCGTAGGTTACTACAGATTCTAAATTCATCATGTGCCGCATAATCGGATATTCACCGGTTATGCCCATTCCTCCAAATATTTGTCGAGACTCTCTTGCAATATTTAATGCCGTTTCTACAGAATTTCTTTTCGCCATGGAAATTTGAGCTGCACTCGCTCTATGTTCATTTTTCAGAACCCCCAATCTCCAAACCATCAATTGTCCTTTGGTTATTTCGGTAATCATTTCTGCCAATTTCTTTTGTTGTAATTGAAAACCAGCTATTGGTCTTCCAAATTGAACTCTTTGTTTAGAGTATTTCAATGCTGCATCATAGCAATCCATTGCTGCACCTAAAGCACCCCAAGCTATTCCAAATCTAGCAGAGTTTAAACAACCTAATGGCCCTTTCAATCCTTCTACATTTGGTAAAAGATTTTCTTTTGGAACTCTAACATTATCAAAAACTAATTCCCCTGTGGATGATGCTCGCAATGACCATTTTCCATGAGTTTCTGGAGTTGTAAACCCTTCCATTCCTCGTTCTACAATCAAACCTCTTATTTTTCCTGCTTCATTTTTTGCCCAAACCACAGCAATATCTGCAAATGGAGCATTTGAAATCCACATTTTAGCACCATTTAAAATTAGAAAATCTCCATCTTCTTTATAATTCGTAACCATTCCGCCAGGATTAGATCCATGGTCTGGCTCGGTCAATCCAAAACATCCCATCCATTCTCCAGAAGCTAACTTTGGTAAATACTTCTTTCTTTGTGCTTCTGAACCATATTCGTAAATTGGAAACATTACTAAGGATCCTTGAACTGATGCCGTAGAACGAATTCCAGAATCTCCTCTTTCCAATTCCTGCATAATAATACCGTATGCAATCTGATCCAAGCCTTGCCCTCCATATTCTACCGGAATGGTAGGTCCAAAAGCACCTATGTCTCCTAAACCTTTTAATATATGCATTGGAAACTCTGCGCGCTGTGCATATTCCTCAATGATCGGTGAAATCTCTTTTTTCACCCATTCTCTTACAGAACTTCTAATTAATTTATGCTCTTCACTAAGCAAATCATCTAATTCGAAGTAATCTGGAGCGGTATAATTATCTTTTTTTAATGATTTGTGAACTGGTTTTTCAATCGTTTCAGTCAGGTTCATATTAGGATTTTTTTTATCAAAAATAGAGAAAATATCTAAATCGAATTGGTAACACTTTCATTTTGCATTATGTTTGCTTCATGAGTACTAAATATTTTGAAATTGGTATCGATAAAATGAGGGTTTTTGCTCTTCATGGGTATTATTCCGAAGAACAAAAAATTGGTAAAATATTTTTGATCGATGTTAAACTTAGCTTTCAAATAGATGTTAATAAATCTATTACAGAAATTACGGAAACCATTAACTATGAAATTTTGACTAAAATTATTCAGGAAGAAATGAAAATTACTTCTCCACTTTTAGAAACAGTTGCAGATAGAATGATGAAAAAGTTTACTGCAAATTTTAAATTTAATACAGCAGAAATAAAAATCTCAAAGTTAAATCCCCCTTTAGGCATTTCTATAAACTCCACTTTTATCCAATTAATTCAACATAATTAAATTGAAAAACAATTATCAAAAACTCAGTCAAGATTTAATTCTTAAATTCACAAAAATAGTGGGAAACGAGCTGGTTGTTTCTGGAGAAGATATGTTTCACTATGGACATGATGAAACAGAAGATTTAAATTTTCCACCAGAAATAGTTTTAAAACCTATTAATGCAAATCAAATTTCAGAAATTTTAATTCTTGCCAATGAATATTTAATACCTGTCACCCCGAGAGCAGGAGGTACTGGATTAAGTGGCGGTGCTTTGCCCGTTCACGGAGGTATTTTGTTATCTATGGAGAAAATGAATAAATTGATACAAATTGATGAAAAAAATCTTCAAGCTACTGTAGAACCCGGGATGATTTGTCAAAATTTTATGGACGAAGTGAGCAAATTTGGCCTGTTTTATCCGGTAGATCCTTCAAGCAAAGGCTCTAGTATGTTGGGTGGTAATCTTGCAGAATCTGCTGGCGGCCCAAGAGCTGTGAAATATGGCACCATTAGAGATTATGTTTTAAATTTAGAAATCGTATTACCAACAGGCGAAATTATAGAAACTGGTTCAAATACATTAAAATTTGCAAGCGGATATAATTTAACGCAATTAATGATTGGTAGCGAAGGTACATTAGGAATTATAACGAAAATCGTTTTTAAATTAATTCCAAAACCAACACATAATCTTTTGTTATTTGCTCCATTCAATTATTCAGAGCAAGCATGTTTAGCTGTTTCAGCTATATTTAGAGCTGGTTTTTTACCATCCGCTTTAGAATTTATGGAAAAATCTGCCATAGATTGGGTTTTAGAATACGAGCATATCACATTTAAAACAGAAGAAAAAACACAAGCTTATTTATTAATAGAAGTAGATGGAACCAATCCAGAATTATTAATGAACGAATGCGAAAAAATAGCCGAAGTATTAATGAATTTTGACGTAAGTGATATTTTATTTGCAGAAAGTTCTGATCAAAAAGAATCACTTTGGAAAATGAGAAGAAGCATAGCTTTATCAGTTAAAGCAAATTCGATTTACAAAGAAGAAGATACTGTAGTGCCTCGCGCTGAGCTAGCGACCTTACTGTCTGGAGTTAAAAATATTGGTAATAAATATGGTTTTAAATCCATTTGCTATGGCCATGCGGGTGATGGGAATTTGCATATTAATATTATTAAAGCAACCATGTCAGATCATGATTGGATTCATGTTTTACCTATTGGTATTAAAGAAATATTTGAACTAACGGTAAAATTAGGAGGTAATATTTCTGGCGAACATGGAATTGGATATGTCCAAAAAGATTATATGAAAATACGATATTCAGAAATTCAATTAAATTTAATGCGCGGGATTAAAAAATTATTCGATCCTAATTTAATTTTAAACCCTTCTAAAATTATTGATTAATAATCAATCGAATCGAATAAATTCATAAACTGCTTCTATAGTCACCTCTTTTTAAGAACACCCAATACCATTTCAAAAAAAAGCAATATCGAATTTGCAAATACTTTGTTTTAATCTTTTTTGTTTAAAGGTTTTCAAACCTCATGATCTTTTCCTTTATAGAATTTGGTATTACTTCAGATTCTTGAGTTTTATAATTAAAATAAACCATAATAGTGCTCGCTTGGCAAATAATCTCTTTCATTTTATTAATTATCAAATAATGCAAATCAAAACTCTTACTGCCAACCTTATTGCATTTAATTAAAATTTCAACTTGGTCTGCATATTTCAATGGTTTCCTATAATTAATAGTCATAGAAGCTAATATTAATCCATTTATATTCCAATCCCATTTTACAATTTCATCTAAATAATAAACTCTAGCCTCTTCTAAGTAACTTGCAAATACAGCATTATTTACATGACCAAAGGCATCCATATCTGACCATCTTTGTTCCACATTCCTCTTTATTTTATAATTCTTAATAGAGTTATCTATTTCCATAATTAAAATATTTAATCAGTCAAATTTAAAAAAATTAGCAAAAAACGGTTAGCAATTGCCAATATGTCAGCAAATAAATTTTATAAATGCCATTGTGGCGCATATATTTTGCAAAAATCAAGTAAAACAACTTTGGTATATAACTTGAAAAGACAATAGAAATTCAAATAAATAAAAGAGAAATAAAAATGACACTTATTAAATTTAAAAATCCGGTATCAAAATCCATGAATTATGATCCCTTTTTTGGTGGTATGTTCGAT
This sequence comes from Sphingobacteriales bacterium, assembly GCA_038209155.1. Classification (GTDB taxonomy): domain Bacteria; phylum Bacteroidota; class Bacteroidia; order Sphingobacteriales; family Sphingobacteriaceae; genus JBBQYA01. The sequence continues at coordinate 5,883 of JBBQYA010000038.1, forward strand.
GTATTATTTAATGATTCATACGCAAAAAACCAATCACCAAAATCAACGCCATTGGTAAATGTAAAAGAAACTACAAAAGGTTTCGAAATTGAAATAGCAATACCAGGACTAGAAAAAAATGATGTAAAACTTCAATTAAAAGATCAGGTTTTAACAATTTCTGCTGAAAAAGAAAGTAAAGAAGAAGTAGAAAATGAAATGTTTATAAAAAGAGAATTTAATTATAATACATTCAAAAGAGCTTTTACTTTACCAGAAATAGCAGATAGCGAAAGTGTAAAAGCAGTTTTTACAAATGGTATTTTGACAATTATGATTGGTAAAATCGAAACAGTTAAACCAGAAGTAAAAGAGATTTTAATTTCTTAATAAAAGTTTACGGGTTAGAATGGAAGGTGAAAAACGAAAGTTTTTTGCCTTTTTTTATGAAGTAACTATAAACGATAAATATCGTAAAAGTTATAAAAACTCTCCCGTCTTAGAAATGAAATTATGATTATTAATAAGGATTTATATCAATTTAAAACAATTTTTTTTAAAAGATTAACCTCAATATTACCCTTCAAACCTTACAAATCAAATAGTACAAAATTAGAAAAATCTAATTTTTGGGAACAAGTTTTAAGCAAAGTAAGAAATGAATATAGCAATAATTTAACACCTTTTGAACTGCTTGAAAATGAAAATTCATCAGAAAATAAGCCTAAAAAGGAAGTGGTTGCTATATCAAATAAATTTTTTAAAATAAAAAAATCGAATCTTTTTTCTTTTGAAAGAAAAGATTCGGTCTTGGGAGAAAAACAATTATAATCTAAAAAACTCTTAATAATATTCCAATAGATAAATTTAAATTTGACGTGAATTTTAAATTTATTCCCTATTCCATATGATTCGAGTTTTCATATTAATTCTATTTACTTTTTCCTTTCAACTACAAAATTCATTTGCACAAAAAGGTGAACCTTTTGTAGATCGTTTGTTTTTTGGAGGAAATTTCGGCGCATCTTTTTCATCAGAATTTACAAGCGTAGATATATCTCCCATCATTGGATATAGATTTACCGAAAAATTTCAGGCTGGTCCAGGTATTATATATCAGTATCTTAGCTTTCAAAATTTATCAACAAACAATTACGGAGCAAAAATATTTGCGCGATATTTTTTGTTGCCCAATATATATGCACAAACAGAATTAGAAAATTTAAATCTTAAATTTTTTGAAAGAGACCCAACAGGTAAAATAGTTGGAAATAGAAGAAATGTTCAAAGTTTATTTATAGGCGGTGGCTATCGTCAAATGATCGGTAGATTGGGTGGTATCGACTTTCAGTTATTATATAATATTAATCAAAATAGATTTTCTCCTTACCAGAATCCACTAATAAGAATTGGATTCGTGTCTGGATTTTGATTATCTCATATTAATAAATTGAACAGCAACATCTAAGTCTGCTGATCTAATTAATGATATTACAGATTGCAACTCATCTATTTTTTTAGAAGTAACACGAATTTGATCATCCATAATAGACGATTGCGCTTTGGTTCCACTATCTTTTATTAGTTTATTTATTTTTTTTGCAGCCTCTCTATCTATTCCTTCTTTTATTTTGATTTCTTTTCTAATCATATTTCCAGAAGCATATTCTTGTTTACCAAAATCCATACATTTTGGATCAATATTCTGTTTTAATAATCGAGCAATTAGCACATCCTCAATGGCTTTAAGACGCATTTCGTTCTCAGTAACTATTAATAAAATATTCGTTTTTGCATCGTGTTCCACACTACTTTTTGAAGAGTTAAAATCATATCTGTTCAGAATTTCTTTCTTTGCATTATTAATTGCATTACTTAAATCTTGTGCATTGATTTTACTTACTATATCAAAAGATGGCATGATGTTTTATATTTATTCTATAAAAATATAAAATAAATTTCTTTTTGAATTATTTTATTAACTACATTTATTTTTTTATAAATATTTATTAATTTAAAAACATAAAATTTAATAACAAAAAAGACAAAATGAAAACTGAAAAAAAATCGTTAACAACAAAAAAACCTGCCACTATTGCAAATAAAAAGCAATTAGAAAGCACTATTACAGAAAAAATTAATGAAGTTTTACATTCAATCAGTTCCGAACAAACGGGTAAAATTCTTAAGTCAATTAAAAAGTCAAGCAAAAAGTTAGTTAAAAAAATATTTGACTTGATTAGAGATGATTCAAATTCAGCTTCTCGCAAAACATCTTTAAAAACAAGTCAACCAATAAAAATTGCGGCTGTTAAATCAGTAAAAAAAGGAAGTGATGCTGTAAATTCATCTGCTGAAAATGTTCCTAAAAAAAGAGGTAGAAAACCAGGATTTACGAAAGCTGCATTTATTGCTAAAAAAGAAAAAAGTGCAGATTTGCCCAAAAAGAAAATGGGTAGACCACCATTTTTAAAATCACCTGATGTTGCGGCTGTAAATACAATGGTCGAACCGAAAAAAAGAGGCAGAAAATCAGATGTTATAAAAGCATCAGCTAATAAGAAAGAAGTTTCTTCGATTGGAGCAACATTAAAAAAGAAAATGGGAAGACCTGTTGTAATAAAAGCAAATGACTCGGCTTCTAATAACGCATTAGTTGAACCTAAAAAAAGAGGTAGAAAGGCTGGATTTACGAAAGCTGCCTTCGGGGCTAAAAAATTAGCAAATGCAGTAAATTACACTAAAAAGAAATTTGGTGCAAATGCAACTAAAAAAGTATCGGACACTTCTATTACATCAGACGCAGATATAAAAAATAAAATCGGAAAGGTTTCTTTAAAGGCAACACCCAAAACTTCTAAAGCTTTGGAGGTATCAAAAAAGCCTTCTGTAGCAAAAAAATTGACTATTAAAAAAAGCAAACCAGTTAAAACTAAAGAAGCAGATGCAAAAGCGATTAATACTATTTCTAGATTAGGTAATAAATCGTTAAAAAGTTTTCCCGCTCCTAAAGTAAAGGTAATGAATGGAGACAAAAGAGGAAGAAAGCCTGGAATCAAAAATAAGGTAAAAGATGCTCCTATCGTTGAAAAGCCGATTATTGATAAACCTCAAGATCAATAATTTCGATACAATGTTAACATTAAATTAACATTATAATAACATTAAAAATAGTCTCGCATTGAAATGTGGGGCTATTTTTGTTTTTGAATGTCAGTGAATAATAAAACTCAAAAATCAGTTAAAAAAATTTCTACCTCTGTTGAACAAAATAAGCAATTACCTTTTGTCAATCGAGAAATTAGCTGGCTAGCATTCAATGATAGGGTGCTTCAGGAAGCCTACGATCCAACTGTTCCACTGATGGAAAGGGTAAAGTTTATGGGTATTTTTTCCAATAATTTAGATGAGTTTTTTAGAGTTCGATTTGCCACATTGGATAGAATGGCAAATTTGAAAATAAATTCAAAAGGTATAACTGGTTTTAATTATAAAAAAGCAATCGGAAATATCAAATCCATTGTAATAAAACAGCAGGAAAGAGTAACCTCTCTCTATCATCAAGTATTGATTCCTGAACTCGCAGAAAATCGAATATTTATTATTGATGAACATCAATTAAATGTTTCTAGAGGCACATTTGTTCGGGAATATTTCAGATCAGATGTATTACCAAATTTAGTTCCAATTATGTTGGATAGTGTGAATGTTTTTCCAACACTTCGCGATAATTCTATCTATCTGATTGTGCAACTTACAAAAAATTCTGAGCCTACTTATTTGAAAAAAGCTTTGATAGAAATCCCTAATTCTATTTCCAGATTTTTAGTCCTTCCAGAAACCAATAATTTAAAATATATTATACTTATTGATGATGTAATTAGATATTGTTTGGATGATTTATTTGGAATTTTTAGAGCAGATAAATTCGAAGCCTACACGATAAAAATTACTAGAGACGCAGAATTAGATATTTTGTACAATGACTTATCCGAAAACTTAATTGATGTAATTTCTAAAGGATTAAAAAGAAGAAAAAAAGGTAAAGCAATACGATTTGTTTATGATTTATCCATTCCAAAAGATTTATTAAATTTTCTATTTGTAAAAATAAAGTTAAACTTAGATTATATGATACCTGGCGGAAGATATCATAATTTTAAAGATTTTATAGGTTTTCCATCGATTGGCGATAGTTCGCTTCGGTACAATAAAATACCAGTCGTAAACCATCGTGATTTAAATTTCTCTAGCAGTTTTTTAGCAACTATTAAGAAAAAAGATATTTTAATTCATTTTCCTTATCAATCTTTTGATTATGTCTTACAGTTTTTAAGAGAATCTGCAATAGATCCAGACGTTGTCGAAATTAAAATAACTATATATAGACTTGCCCAAAATTCTGGAATTATAAATGCTTTAATTAATGCGGCTAAAAACGGAAAAAAAGTAACCGTAATTATGGAATTACAAGCTAGATTTGATGAAAAATCCAATATTGAATATGCGCAAAATTTATCAGATGAAGGAGTAAAAGTAATTCATGGAGTTCCTAAATTGAAGGTACATTCAAAAATGTGTTTAGTTATTAGAAGAGAAAATAATGTTTTAAAGCATTATTGCAATCTTGCCACAGGAAATTTTAATGAAAAAACGTCAACAATTTACAGTGATTTGAGTCTTTTTACGTACGATTTGAAAATTGGTAAAGAGGTAGCAAAAATTTTTAAAGCATTAGAAAAAAGCACAATTTCTGGTGTTTACAAAGAATTATTAGTTGCTCCATTAAATATGAGACAGCGATTTATTTCTTTATTAAACCAAGAAATAAAAAATGCTAAAGCAGGGAAAAAAGCTGTTATAATCCTAAAAATGAATAGTTTAGTGGATCTTGCCATGATAGAAAAATTGTATGAAGCCAGTAATTCTGGCGTCAAAATCAATTTAATTATTCGTGGCATCTGTTCATTGGCTGTCGGTGTTAAATTTATAAGTGAAAATATAAATGCCATAAGTATTGTTGATAAATATCTAGAACATTCAAGAATTTTTATTTTTCATAATAATGGAAATGAAAAAATGTATGTAGGTTCGGCAGATTGGATGACAAGAAATTTAGATCACCGAGTAGAAGTTTGTTTTCCAATTAATGACAAAAGCATTCGAAAAGAAATTAGAGAGATTATTCATATTCAATTAAAAGATAATACAAAAGCAAGAATCATTAGTCAAAATAATATGAATGATTACAAACCAGCTGGTGAAGAAAAAAATTACCGAACTCAAATAGATACCTACAAATATCTTTTAAATAAAAACTCAAATTAATTTAATAATTATCAAGTGAAATACGCTGCTATAGATATAGGTTCAAATGCTGTAAGATTGCTAATTGCAGAAATAAACGAGAATGGAGAAACTGGATTTAAAAAAACGATTCTATTAAGAGTACCTGTTCGTTTGGGTGATGATGCCTTCTTAGATAAAAAGATTTCTGAACGCAAGATTAATGATCTTACTAAAACCATGATGGCATTTAAGCATTTATTAGATGTTTATAAAGTGCAAGAGTGTATGGCTTGTGCAACTTCTGCATTAAGAGAAGCAGTGAACGGACCTGATGTAGTAAAATCAATAAAAAAACTTACGGGAATAAGTATAGAAATAATAGAAGGAACTCGCGAGGCAAATATTATCTATTCTACTCATATAGAACAAACTCTGGACGACAAACTTTCTTATTTATACATTGATGTAGGCGGTGGAAGTACAGAAGTAAGTGTGTTTTCTAAGAATAAAATGATAGCATCTAATTCATTTAATATTGGAACTATTAGAATGTTGGATAATAAAGATTTAGACGAAGATTGGGATGCGCTTAAATTATTTGTGAAAGAAAATACAAAAAATTTAAAGCCGGTTATTGGTATAGGAACAGGTGGAAATATAAATAAGATTTTTAGATTATCTGAGGAAAAGGAGGGTACGCCTTTAAGTTTTGAAAAAATTAAAAAGTTATATTTTTATTTAAATTCTTATTCTTTAAAAGATCGAATAAATGTTTTGGGTTTAAATCAAGATCGTGCAGATGTAATAATTCCTGCTGCTGAAATTTACTTAGCGATTATGAAATGGGGTTTCGTAAAAGAAATTTTGGTTCCTAAGGTTGGATTGGTAGATGGAATTATCTATTACTTAATTGAGAAAAACAAAATTAAAGAATTATAATTTCAAATTATTTTACAAAATAGATAAATTAGAATGTCGAAAAAATGCACAAATTTAAATGACTATTATAAAGAAAGTTCCAGTGCGAAACAAAATTTAATACATTAGCGCATGAAATTAATTTTAAAAAGACCGATTGCTTTTTTCGATTTAGAAACTACTGGAGTAAATGTAGCTAGCGACAGGATTGTAGAAATATCTATTCTGAAAATCAATATAGATGGTTCGGAAGAAATAAAAACTAAGCGAATAAATCCCGAAATGCCAATTCCTTTAGAATCATCATTAGTTCATGGAATTTATGATGATGATATAAAGGATGCTCCAACTTTTGCAAATATTGCTAGAGGAATCGCTCAATTTTTAGATAAATGCGATCTAGGAGGTTTCAATTCAAATAAGTTTGATGTTCCCATGTTGCTGGAAGAGTTTTTACGTGTAAACGTAGATTTTGATATAGAAGGAAGAAAATTGGTAGATGTTCAAAATATTTTTCACCAGATGGAACAACGAACATTAAAAGCTGCTTACAAATTTTATTGTGGTAAGGATTTGGAAAATGCACATAGCGCAGAAGCAGATATACGTGCGACTTACGATGTTCTATTAAGTCAAATAGAGAAATATGAAAATATAGAATACACCGATAAGCAGGGAGTTAAAAGCATTCCTGTTAAAAATAATGTAGAAGCTTTGCATAAATTCACTTATTTAAATAACAATGTTGATTTTGCTGGTAGAATGATTTTTAATAAATCTAATGAAGCTGAATTTAATTTTGGAAAACATAAAGGTCGAAAAGTAGTAGATGTATTACGTTCAGAACCAAGCTACTACGACTGGATTATGAAAGGTGATTTCCCATTGTATACTAAGAAAAAAATTACTGAACTTCGTCTGAAGATGAAATTCGGATAGGTTTTTAATTATCCTATCTTTGCAGCAAATGCCCAATTCACAACGTGTAGCACTTTATACTTTAGGCTGTAAACTTAATTATTCTGAGACTTCTACAATTGGAAGACTCTTTGTAAATCAAGGTTTTGAGGAAGTTCAGTTTACAGACCATGCAGATATTTATGTCATAAACACCTGCTCGGTGACAGACCATGCAGATAAAAAATGTAGAAAAATTGTCAAAGAAGCCTTAAAAATAAATTCTCAAGCTTACATTGTAATTATTGGATGTTATGCTCAATTAAAACCTCAAGAAATTTCAGAAATTCCTGGCGTTGACTTGGTATTGGGTGCTGCAGAAAAATTTCAGTTATTAAATTACTTAAAAGATTTGGGCAAAGAGCCTAAAGCTTTAATTTATAATCAAGGAATTGAAAATGCAACAAGTTATTCGGGCTCATATTCTATCGGTGATAGAACTCGCACATTTTTAAAAGTTCAGGATGGTTGCGATTATTCTTGTTCTTTTTGTACAATACCTTTGGCAAGAGGTGCCAGCAGGTCACAAACGATTTCTAGTGTTTTAGAATCCATCAATGAAATTACTGATTCTGGAGTGAAAGAAATTGTTTTGACAGGAGTTAATTTGGGAGATTTTGGAACTAAGGAAACTGGAGATTTTTTTACTTTAATAAAAGAAATTGATCAATTTTCTGCTATTCCTAGATTCAGAATTTCATCCATTGAACCTAATTTATTAACTGATGATATTATTTCATTTGTAGCAAATTCTCAAAGATTTGTCCCCCACTTTCATATACCATTACAATCAGGCTCTAATAAAATTCTATCATTAATGAGAAGAAGATATAGAAGGGAATTATATGCAGAACGAATACAATTAATAAAAGAAAAAATGCCTCATTGCTGCATAGGTGTTGATGTTATTGTAGGATTTCCAGGTGAAACTAAAGAAGATTTTTTAGAAACCTATCAGTTTTTAAATGATCTTCCTATTTCTTATTTACATGTTTTTACCTATTCAGAAAGAGCCAATACACCAGCAATTTTAATGACTTCTAAAGTAATTGGAAGTACCGCAACTGAAAGAAATTCTATGCTTAGAATTTTGTCTGAAAAGAAAAAGAATCAATTTTATTCCGAACATTTAAATACAGAGAGAACTGTTCTTTTTGAGGCCGACCACAAAGATGGAATGATGCATGGTTTCACAGATAATTATATTAAAGTACTTTGTAAATATGACCCCTTATTAATAAACGAATTAAAAGTAATTACGCTTTCAAAAATAAATCCTACGGGCGAAATGAATATCACAGAAACGGCTGAAATTCTTATTCACCTCTAAAATTAAATTATGTATCCTTCCATTTCCGATTTCTTACTTGACATTTTTGGTATTAATATTCCTTTACCAATTCAAACTTTTGGTTTCTTTGTTGCAATGGCATTTTTAGCAGCTAATTTAGTGATTGTAAGCGAATTAAAACGTAAAGAAAAGTTAGGACTTGTGCTTCCTTTTACACAAAAAGTAATAAGCGGAAAAAAGCCTGGCATGGTAGAAATGATTATTAATGCATTGCTTGGGTTTTTTATTGGTTTTAAAGTATTAGAAACTATATTATTTTACCAAGATTTTGTTGCAGATCCGCAATCTATGATTTTATCTGGAAGAGGAAGTTTAGTAGGTGGAGTTCTAGGTTTGGCTATTGCACTTTATTTTATTTATAGAGATAATGAAAAAGCAAAATCAACCACTTTTAAAGAAGAAGAAATAATCGTACATCCCTATCAGATAATGGGAAATGTAATAATTATTGCTGCTGTATTTGGAATTATTGGTGCTAAAGTTTTCCATAATTTAGAAAATATAGATCAGTTTATGATTGATCCAGTTGGCAGCATTTTATCTTTTAGTGGCCTTACTTTTTACGGCGGATTATTGGTAGGTGGTTATGCAGTAATGCATTATGTAAAAAGTAAAGGAATAAAAATTATTCACATGTTTGATGCCTCAGTTCCAGGTTTGATGCTTGCTTACGGAGTTGGTAGAATCGGTTGTCATTTATCTGGTGATGGAGATTGGGGAATAAACAATCTTGCTCCTAAGCCATCATGGATGAGTTTTTTGCCAGATTGGATGTGGAGTTATCGTTATCCAAACAATGTTTTGGGAGAAGGAATTCCAATAGAAGGTTGTGTTGGTAAACATTGTAGTATTTTGGAGTTTCCTGTTTTTCCAACCTCTTTTTATGAAACTATGATGTGTCTAGGATTATTTTTAATTCTTTGGGCTATAAGAAAGCATATTAAAATCCCGGGTTTAATTTTAGGAATATATTTGGTAATGAATGGTTTTGAAAGATTTTTGATTGAACAAATTAGAGTAAATACTTTATATCATTTATTTGGAAAAGCGTTTACACAAGCTCAATTGATTTCCTTTATTATTGCACTTTCTGGCATTATTGTTATTATTTTATCTATTCAATATGATAATAAAAATAAAAAGCAACTATTGACTAATGATGTTGAAAAACAATAATTTAAAACCAAAAATATCGTCTTTATTTAATCATAAAATAATTCGATATATTATTTCTGGTGGTGTAGCTACTTTGGTTGATATCGTTTTTTATTTTATCACTTATAATTTTATTCTTAAAAAGCAGGAAGTAAATTTTAAAACTTTTACAATTTCTGCTCATATTGCTTCCTTAATTTTATCCTATAGTGTGGGAATGATTTTAAATTTCCTGATTACTAAATATTTTGTTTTTCAAAATAATACTACTAAAAAGCGAGAAGAGATTGGAAAGTACCTTTTAGTTTCTGCTGTTGTTTTTTTAGGTAATTATATGATGATGAAAATATTAGTTGAGGGATTACGAATTTTTCCAACACCTGCTAGAACTATTTCTGCTGGACTTGTAGCTTTTGGTAGTTTTTACATTCATAGAACTTTTACTTTCAAACAAAAAAGTGCAAATGCTTGATTTACAAAAAATTTGTTTACAAGTATGTGAATTAAGCTTATCAGTTGGTGAATTCATTAGAAAAGAATCGCAAACTTTTACTCAATCTCAAACTGAATATAAAGGTTTAAATGACTTAGTTTCTTTTGTAGATAAAAGTGCAGAGGAACAAATTGTTAAAAAATTAAAAAGTATTCTTCCAGAGAGTGGATTTATTACAGAAGAAAAAACGGAGACGATAATTAAGGAAGATTATAATTGGATTATAGATCCATTAGATGGAACTACTAATTTTATTCATGGAATTCCAACTTATTCTGTGAGTATTGCTTTACAATTCCGTGGCAAATTGGTTTTAGGAGTAGTGTATGAAGTAGTTCGAGATGAATGTTTTTATAGTTATGAAAATGCCTCTGCTTTCTTAAATAAAAAAGTAATTAAAATAAGCTCAGCTACAAGTTTAAATCAGAGTTTAATAGCAACAGGATTTCCTTATTACCAATTTGAAAAAATGGATAATTATTTAGAAATCCTAAAAGAATTAATGCAAAAAACACATGGACTTAGAAGAATAGGATCGGCTGCAGTTGATCTTGCATACACAGCTTGCGGACGTTTTGATGGTTATTTTGAATATAATCTAAATTCATGGGACGTAGCTGGCGGAGCTTTTATCCTACAGCAAGTAGGAGGAATTATTACTGATTTCTCAGGTTCTAGTAATTATATTGATAGTAGGGAAATTATTTGTGGAAATCCTAAAGTTTACCAAGAATTAAAATCAGTTATAGATAAGTATTGGTAATGATTTAATTAAGTTAAAAAATCACATTGCCTGCGAAACTACTTCTGTAACTCCAGGAACCATTCTTTTTAATAGGTTTTCAATTCCTGATTTTAAGGTAATTGTTGAAGATGGACATCCGCTGCAAGCGCCTTTCAAAATAACAGTTACAATCCCATTATCAAAAGATTTATAGTGTATTGCTCCTCCATCTTGCTCTACTGCCGGTCTTACATAATCTTCTAAAACTTGTTGAATTTTCTTTTCGGTATCGGTTCCTATAAATTCTTGAGTTTCTGAAATTACTTCTGTGGTTATTTTTTGCTCAGATTCTATTGCACCCTTTATAAATTCCTTTAAAATCTCAGTGATGTCTTCCCATTCAATATCTTGTTCTTTTGTAATGGTTACAAAATTACTTGCGAAAAACACTCCTTTTACAAAAGAAAATTTAAATAATTCTTTAGCAAACGGTGAATCTTGAGCACTTTCTTGATTAGGAAAATCAATGCTATTGTTGACTAATAATTTAGTAGTCAAAAACTTCATTGTAGCTGGGTTGGGAGTTTGTTCAGTATATATATTAACGGAGGCGGTTGCTTGCATTGGTCTATTTTTATAATTATGACAATTGTTAAACGAAAATGTTTGGAAATTTATATCCCAGTGTAGGTATGTGGTGTAATATTTTTTAATTCAATTTTTACTTGGTCAGAAACTTCTAAATTATTGATAAATTCTATAATACTCTCCTGATTAATTTTTTTTTCTGTTCTGGTTAATGCTTTTAGTTTTTCATACGGATTTTCAATACCTTCTCTGCGAAGAATACTTTGAATCGCTTCTCCAACTACTGCCCAATTTTTTTCTAAATCTGCATGTATTGCTTCTTGATTCAAAATTAATTTAGCCATTCCTTTTTGAATAGATTTAAAAGCAATTAAACTATAGGCAAACGGCATTCCTGCATTTCTCAAAACGGTAGAATCTGTCAAATCGCGTTGAAGTCTTGAAATAGGAAGTTTAGAACTTAAATGTTGAAATATTGCATTGGCAAATCCTAAATTTCCTTCTGCATTTTCAAAATCAATTGGATTAACTTTATGTGGCATAGTTGAAGATCCAGTTTCTCCATCTTTTATTTTTTGTTTAAAATAATCCATAGAAATATACATCCAAATATCTCTGCAAAAATCAATCAATATGGTATTAATTCTAGCAAAATTATCACATAGAGCAGCAAAATTATCATAATGTTCTATTTGGGTGGTGGTTTTACTTCTATACAAACCTAATTGATTTTCAACGAAATTATTGGCGAAGTTTGTCCAATCTATTTCTGGATAGGTAATAAAATGTGCATTTAAATTACCAGTTGCTCCGCCAAATTTTGAAGAATGCGGAATCGTTTTTAATAGATTCATTTGCATGGTAATACGTTCAAAAAACACTTCCAATTCTTTTCCTAATCGGGTAGGAGTGGCAGGTTGTCCATGTGTTCTTGCTAACATTGGGATCTCATTCCATGTTATAATGAGTTCTTTTAGAGACTTTTGAAAATTATTTAACTCGGGAATAATTACATTATCAACGGCATCTTTTACTAAAAGAGGAATCGCTGTATTATTAATGTCTTGAGAAGTTAATCCGAAATGGATATATTCTTTATAAAAACCTAAACCTAATAATTCAAATTTTTCTTTTAAAAAATATTCAACCGCTTTTACATCGTGATTGGTAATCTGCTCTATTGCTTTTACTTTTTCTGCATCTTCAATTGAAAAATTATCAACTATATTTCTTAATGCAGTAATTTTTTTAGTATCTATATTTTTTAAACTTTTTAAAGGTATTTCACACAATGATATAAAATATTCTATTTCAATTTTTATTCGATATTTTATTAATGAGGCCTCAGAAAAATAGCTGCGCAATAGTTCCGTAGATTTCAAATACCTGCCATCTATCGGTGAAATTGCATTTAATCCTTCAAAACTCATTTTTTTCTTTCTTACAAAGCTAACATTTATACGCTTATTGGTCAATCAAAAAAGAAATACAGACATACTATTAAAGTGTAATAGAATTGCTACAAAAAATTTATACAAAAATTACAATGGAAACTTTTTTTATGATAAAAGTTTCCATAGGTTTGCATCGTGAATTTTAAAAAGCAAAGAAATTGGAAGTAAAAAATAGAATATTGTCTGAAACAGTATCGCTTTTTAAGCAGTACGGCATCAAAAGCATGACTATGGACGATATAGCTAGACACTTATCTATTTCAAAAAAAACTATCTACACATTTTTTAAAGACAAAGATGCCTTGGTTTTAGAAACTATGCATACTTCTATTTATTGTCAAGAATGTGCAATCGAAGAAGATTTATCCTCTTCGAAAAATGCAGTGCATGAAATTTTTGTTTTAAAAATATCTATGCAAAAAATGCTATCTACCATGAATGTTTCCATCATGAACGATATGCAAAAATATCATCCATCTGCATGGAAAATGTATTGTCAATTTAAAGAAGAATTTATTCTTAAAAAAGTAATAAACAATATTAATCGCGGAATAAAGGAAGGATTGTATAGAGATGATATTGATGTTCAATTAATTGCCCGTCTACGAGTAGAAACTATTGACTTAACTTTTAATTCTATTGCCTTTTCCCCTGATAAATACACACTTACTTATTTGCACAATCATTTTACTGATCAATTTTTATATGGTATTGTTTCACTTAAAGGATACAAACTAATTGATCAATATAAAAAAAAATTAAACTAAACTAACACGATATACAATTATGGAATGGAAATGGATTCGACTATTAAGTCTTTTAATTTTTACTACTTCGAGCCTATTAGCGCAAAAACAGACTTATGTTTTTAATTTACAACAATGTATAGATTACGCGTACAAAAATCAAGTTGATGTAAAGAATGCTTCAATTGATAAAGACATTGCAAAATACAAAGTAAGAGAAACTACAGCAATAGGATTACCTCAAATACAAGCAACATCTACTTTCAATCATTTCATAGATATACCTACTCAACTGGTTCCTGGCCAATTTTTTGGTGATACTTCAGGCAGATTTATTCCCGTGCAATTTGGCGTAGCAAACACTTTAGGTTATGGTGCAGAAGTTAGCCAAATCATTTTTAGCGGAAGCTATCTGGTTGGTCTGCAAGCTGCTAAGGCGTATGGAGAATTATCTGCTAAAAGTTTAGATCGATCAAAAATTGAAACCAATGTTTCGGTTAGTAAAGCATACTACGGAGTTCTAATCAATAGAGAAAGAATTCTTTTGTTGGATGCAAACATTGAAAGGTTAAATAAAAACCTTATAGAAGTAAGAGCTTTAAATCAAAATGGCTTTGTAGAAAAAATTGATTTAAACCGAACAGAATTAATATATAATAATTTAAAAACGGAAAGAGAAAATACCCAACGATTAATAGACTTAAGTTTAAATCTATTAAAGTTTCAAATGGGAATGCCAGTCGCTGAAAACTTAGTAGTAAATGAAAAAATCTCTGAAATAAATTTTCAACCAAATTTAGAAATTGGCGATACTACTAATTATGAAAACAGAATAGAATATTCGTTACTTAAAACTCAAGTTAAATTAAATGAATTAAATAACAAATTAAATAAATCAGCCAATTTGCCAACATTGGTTGCATTTGGTTCTTATTCACAAAATATTCAAACTAATAATTTTAATAAAATATTTAGCTCAGAAACTCCGAGTTTTCCTACAACCATCATTGGTTTATCCTTAAATGTGCCGATTTTTAGTAGTGGAAAGAGATATTATAAAACAAAACAATCAAAACTAGAAATTTTAAAATCTAATAATACTCTTAACAATTTTAAAAATGTGGTAGATCTGGAGACTCAATCCAGCAAAACTAATTATACCAATAGCATTCAATCTTTAGATAATCAAAAGAAAAACATGGCTTTGGCTGATGAAATTGTTAAGGTAACAAGGATTAAATATGAACAAGGAATCGGTTCCAGTTTAGAAGTAACCAATGCAGAAACAGAATTAAAAACTGCTCAAAATAATTACCTATCGGCAATGTATGATACATTGATAACTAAAATAGATTTAGAAAAAGCAAAAGGAAACATTAAATAACATAGACAAAATTTAGTATAAATTATGAAAACAACACAAAACACATCAATTACATTTCTTTTTATTTTATTACTCGCTTTTTTAATTTCATGTGGTGGTAAAAAAGAAGGCGATAAAAAAGCTGAACTTCAAAAATTAAAAAATGAACAAGCTGCATTAAATGAAAAAATATCAAAGCTAGAATTAGAAATTGCTAAAACTAACCCTGACAGTTTAAATGTGAAAACTAAAATCGTTGAAGTTTTAGTAATTCAACCTCAAGATTTTAAACATTTTGTAGAAATTCAAGGAAGCGTAGATGCAGAAGAAAATGTATTGGTTAGCCCAAGAACTTTAGGAGTTATCACCAAAATTTTGGTAAACGAAGGAGACAAAGTATCTGAGGGACAGGTATTAGCTCAAATTGATGATGATATTATGCAAACTAGTTTACAACAAGCAAAAACAAATCAAAATTTTGTAAACACTATTTACCAAAAAAGAAAAAATCTTTGGGATCAAAATATTGGAACTGAACTAGATTTTTTGACTGCAAAAAATAATAAAGAAAGTGTTGATAAATCGATCGCAACATTGAACAAACAAATAGAAAGTAGTAAAATTAAATCACCAATAAATGGAACTGTAGATAAAATAAATGTGAAATTGGGTGAAAATGCAGCTCCTGGTCAGCCAGCATTTCGAGTAGTAAATTCTTCGAATTTAAAAGTAATTGCCAAAGTTACAGAAGCTTACATCAATAATTTGAAAAAAGGAAATGATGTAGTTATTGAAATTCCTGATTTAAAAAAACAGCTTACTTCAAAAGTTAGTTTCCTCTCTCAATCTATTGATGAAAACTCTAGAACCTTTACCGTAGAAGCTAAAATTACCAATACAGATAATTTAAGACCTAACATGATTGCCATTATGAAAATCGTTGATTATACCGCCAATAATGCAATAGTTGTACCTGTGAACATCATACAAAATAATAATTCAGAAAAGTTTTTATTTGTTGCAGTTTCTGAAAATAATAAATTAATAGCTCGTAAAAAAGTAATAGAATCTGGAAGAACACAAGGGGGAACGGTAGAAATCACAACAGGATTATTGAAGGACGACAAAATAATTACAACTGGTTACCAAGGTTTGCAAGATGGTGAAATCATCAAGCTTTAATTTTAATATTTATAAATCTCATTACATCATAAAAAGATGAAAGACATATTTAAAGAGTTTAAACCAAGTAGTTGGGCAATAGATAATAAAACCAGCATTTACATAATGACGGTAATTATTACTCTTGCAGGACTTATATCTTACAATAATTTACCAAAAGAAAATTTTCCAGAAGTTGTATTTCCACAGATTTATGTAAGTACTATCTATCCAGGTACCTCCCCTCAGGACATGGAGAATTTGGTAACTAAACAAATTGAAAAACAGGTGAAATCAATTGCAGGTGTTAAAAAAGTGACGAGCAATTCATTTCAAGATTTTTCCAATGTAATTGTAGAATTTAACACAGATGTAAAAATTCCTGAAGCAAAGCAAAAAGTAAAAGATGCTGTGGATAAAGCAAAAGCAGATCTTCCGAGTGATTTGCCAGACGATCCAAGCATTTTGGAAATTGATTTAACTCAAATTCCAATTATGTATGTGAATATATCTGGAGATTTTCCTTTGGATAAAATGAAAAACTATGCCGATCAATTGCAAGATAGGATAGAAGCATTACCGGAAATAACTCGTGTAGATATTGTTGGAGCATTAGAAAGAGAAATTCAAGTAAATGTAGATTTATACAAAGCGGAAGCCGCTGGTGTTTCCATGGATGATATTGAGAGAGCAATTTCAGCAGAAAATAGAACCATTTCTGGTGGACTTTTGAACATGGACGGTTTAAAGAGATCTATCAATGTAAAAGGTGAATATAAAGATCCTTTGTTGATTGCTAATATCATTATTCGATCTGCAACTGGTGCAGTGGTTTATTTAAAAGATATTGCAGAAGTTAAAGATGATTTTGAAGAAAAGGCAAGTTATGCTCGTCTCGACGAAAAAAATGTAATTACTCTAAATATTGTAAAACGAAGTGGTGAAAATTTAATTGAGGCATCCGACAAAATAAAGATTATAACTGCCGAAATGGAAAAAAATATTTTTCCAAAAGGATTAAAAATTAATATTACCGGTGATCAATCCAATCAAACTAGAACTACCTTACATGATTTAATTAATACCATCATCATTGGTTTTATTTTAGTTACTCTAATTCTGATGTTTTTTATGGGAACTACCAATGCAATTTTCGTTGCATTGTCTGTTCCACTAAGTATGGCAATTGCCTTTTTGGTCATGCCTGTCATTGGATTTAGTTTAAATTTTATTGTATTGTTTTCCTTTCTTTTAGCATTAGGAATTGTGGTAGATGATGCAATTGTCGTCGTCGAGAATACCCATAGAATTTTTGATAACGGAAAAGTTCCAATAAAACAAGCAGCTAAAAACGCAGCCGGCGAAATATTCCTTCCTGTCTTCTCAGGTACACTTACCACACTTGCTCCTTTTGTACCACTTGCATTTTGGCAAGGTGTGATTGGTAAGTTTATGTTTTATTTACCAATAACTTTAATCATTACTTTATTGGCTTCTTTAGTAGTTGCATATATTATTAATCCTGTTTTTGCGGTTGATTTTATGAAACCACATTACGATGATGAAGAAAGAAAACAAAGCAGAGTAACCAAAGGATATAAGATTACAGGAATTGTATTTGCAGCATTAGCGGTTATATTCTATGTTTCTGGATCTATCGGAATGGGAAATTTTACTATTTTCTTATTCCTTATCTATTCCTTCAATAAATTTATTTTGTCTTCAATAATTAGAAGATTTCAAACTAAGACTTGGCCTAATGTTCAGGAAAATTACAAAAAATTAATTTCTTGGTTTTTGATAGGATATAGACCTGCTGTAACTTTAGCTTCAACTTTTGCCTTATTGTTATTTACCTTTTTCTTAATGTCAATAGCAGCTCCAAAAGTGGTGTTTTTCCCAGATAGCGATCCGAATTTTATTTACACTTATGTGAAATTGCCTATTGGAACCAATCAGAAATACACAGATAGTATTACCCAAATTATTGAAAAAAGAGTTTTTACTGTGGTCGGAAAAAATAATCCAATTGTAGAATCTGTCATTTCAAACGTAGCAGTTGGTGCAGCAGAAGATCAACAAGATCAAAGTGTAAGTCCTCATTTAGGAAAAGTGTCGGTTGCTTTTGTAGAATTTGGAAAGCGAGATGGAAAAGATACCAAAGAATATTTAGATAAAATTCGTGCAGCTGTAAAAGGAATAGCGGGTGCAGAAATTTCTGTTGGGCAAGAGCAAAATGGACCTCCAACCGGAAAACCAATTAGTATAGAAATTGCAGGAGATGATTTTGATGAATTAATTAGAGTTTCATCTAGCTTCAAAAGATATATTGATTCCCTACAAATAGGAGGAATTGAAGAATTGAAATCAGATTTTCAGAGTGATAAACCAGAAATTATTATCAATGTAGATCGAGAACGAGCAAATAGAGTAGGATTAACTAGCGGTCAAATAGGTTACGAAGTTCGTAGTGCAGTATTTGGAAGAGAAGTTTCTAAATTTAGAGATGATAATGATGATTATCCAATTCAAGTCCGATTACAAGAGGATCAAAGAAATAATGTGAATGCATTAATGAATTTGAAAATTACTTTCCGAGATATGAATATGGGTGGAATAGTTCGTCAGATTCCATTATCATCCGTGGCAGATATTACTTATTCGAATACGTATGGAGGAATCAAAAGAAAAAATCAGAAAAGAGTGGTCACCTTATCTTCCAATGTATTAAGCGGTTATAATGCCAATGAAGTGGTAGCAAATATTATTGCAGCAGGAAAAAACTTTGCTCCACCAGAAACCGTGAGTATAAACTTAACAGGAGAGCAAGAAGAACAAGCCGCAGCAAGTTCGTTTCTTGGCGGTGCGTTATTGGTTTCATTAGGATTAATTTTTATCATTTTAGTCACTCAATTCAATTCCTTAAGCAAACCAATAATTATTCTTACCGAAATTGTATTCAGTATTATTGGAGTGCTATTGGGATTTATTATATTCAGAATGGATATTGTAATCATCATGACAGGAATTGGAATTATAGCTCTTGCAGGTATAGTAGTTAGAAATGGAATTCTTTTAGTCGAGTTCACCGATTTATTAATTGAACAGGGAATGGAATACAGAGAAGCCATTATCGAAGCTGGAAAAACCAGAATGACCCCTGTAATTCTTACTGCAATGGCTACTACATTAGGTTTAATTCCATTAGCAGTAGGATTGAATTTAGATTTTGTTACCCTTTTCACGGAGTTCAATCCACATTTATATTTTGGAGGAGACAATGTTGCCTTCTGGGGACCACTTTCTTGGACGATGATTTTCGGACTTTTATTTTCTACTTTTTTAACCTTAATATTGGTTCCTGTTATGTATTATTTAACAGAAAGAATTAAAAGAAGAGTGTATAAAAAGAAATATGAATTGAAAGAAATAGAAAAAGATGATTTGGTAAAACCACAGGTTGCCTAAAAATTTCTTTTAAGATGATTACAAAAAACTCCCAACTCGGGAGTTTTTTTGTTTTATGCCTAAAAATTTAATTGCGAACTCATAGTCACCTTTGAAATTAATTACTCTTTCACTTCGTAAATCTATTTATCGTTTATCATCCTTTTGGGGTATTACATTATACTTAAATTCCTTAGACTAAAATACCCAATCGGGGTTATTG
>JBBQYA010000039.1:0-25701 GCA_038209155.1 Sphingobacteriales bacterium
AAATCTACACTTTTCACATCTCCAATATACTGCTTCACTGCTAAACCAATATCTTCGTAAAGATGCATGTATTGTCTAAGAAATCTCGGTTTGAAGCCGTTTGTTAAACCTAGTAAATCATTTATAACCAAAACCTGTCCATCGCAATCTGGTCCAGCACCAATTCCAATAACAGGAATACTAATACTTTGAGATACTTTCTTAGCTAGGTTGGCTGGTATCTTTTCTAAAACCAAAGCAAAACATCCAGCTTGCTCCAAAACCAATGCATCTTGAATTAATTTTTCTGCTTCTTCCTCTTCTTTTGCTCGTACAGAATAAGTTCCAAATTTATAAATGGATTGTGGAGTCAAACCCAAATGCCCCATTACTGGAACACCAGCAGTTAAAATTCGTTCAATAGACTCTTTTACTTCGCTACCGCCTTCTAATTTTACAGCATGTCCGCCAGTTTCTTTCATAATTCTTATACAAGAATTTAAGGCTTCTTTAGAATTTCCTTGGTAAGATCCAAATGGCAAATCCACTACCACCAAGGCTCTTTTTACTGCTCTTACTACAGATGCAGCATGATAAATCATTTGGTCTAGAGTAATAGGCAAAGTAGTTTCGTGCCCAGCCATAACATTGGATGCAGAATCTCCTACCAAGAGAACATCAATTCCTGCATTATCTAAAATTAAAGCCGTAGAATAATCATAGGCCGTGAGCATGGCAATTTTTTCGCCAGCCACTTTCATGTCTAGCAAGGTTCTAGTGGTTACTTTTTTAACTTCTTTATGAACAGACATTGGATTGGATTTTTAGAGTTAATAATGAATAGTCCACGAAATTAGGTTTAATTTTCTACCTTTACAACGATGATTGAATGGTCAAAATACTCCCGTATTTTAAGAACTATCTTAGTTCAGCAATCTTATTTATATTTTTTTATATTTTTTTGTATTTTTCAATCTTTTAGTTCTACAGGTACTATTGAATTTAAAGAATTGCTGTTTCCTCAGTATTATTTTCCTATTAGTTTATTTATTTTTTTTTTGATTTCAACATATTTATTTTTTGAAAATCATTTTTTAAAAAAATTTTTGGAGCTTACCCTTAAAAAAGGGTCGGGCTATCCGCTCTATCTTTTTTTCTTTGTCAAAAACGACAAAGAAAAAAAGGATGCCGCTACTATCCCTAAGCCTTCTACCTCCGATTTTGCTTTTTGCGAAATTGGATTTGACGAGCTAATTCATAAAAAAATGCCGTTTTATATCCATCATTCAAAATCAATTTATGACATTAATTGAAAAAATACCCGCTCTGCTCCTACTCGCTGATGGAACTTTATATGTTGGGAAAGCAGTAGGCAAAATTGGAACTACCAGTGGTGAAATCTGTTTTAATACTGGAATGACAGGCTATCAGGAAATTTTCACTGATCCATCTTATTTTGGTCAAATTATGGTAACTACTAATGCTCATATCGGAAATTATGGAATAAAAATCGATGAATCTGAATCGGGAACTGTGAAAATAGCTGGTTTGGTTTGCAAGAATTTTAGTTCTAATTATTCCAGAAAAAATGCCGACCAATCGATACAAGATTTTTATTTAGATGAGCATATTGTTGGTATTTCAGACATTGATACTCGCGCCTTAGTAAGTCATATTAGAGATAAAGGAGCTATGAATGGTATTATTTCTTCAGAAATTACCGATATCGAAGAATTGAAAAAGCGACTTTTAGAAGTTCCAGATATGGATGGCTTGGAATTATCATCCGTAGTAAGCACCAAATCAACTTATTTTTTTGGAGAAGAAAATTCACCTAAGAAAGTTGCTGTTTTAGATTTAGGAGTGAAAAGAAATATCCTTAATAATTTCAGTCAACGAGAAGTGTATGCAAAAGTATTTCCAGCTAAAACAAGTTTTGCTGAAATGGAAAAATGGAATCCGGATGGTTATTTTATTTCCAATGGACCTGGAGATCCAGCAAGTATGGATTATGCGGTAGAAACGGTAAAATCTGCCATTCAATCTAATAGGCCTGTATTTGGAATTTGTTTAGGACATCAATTATTAGCTTTAGCCAATGGAATATCTACTTACAAAATGAAAAATGGTCATCGAGGATTGAACCATCCGGTGAAAAATATTATTCGTGATACTTGCGAGGTGACTTCACAAAATCATGGTTTTGGAATCAATCCAGAAGAAGTAAAAGCCTCTGATAAGGTAGAAATTACACACATAAATTTAAACGATCAGACTATAGAAGGAATACGAGTGAAAGGAAAAAATGCTTTTTCTGTTCAATATCATCCAGAAGCTTCTCCTGGCCCGCATGATTCTAGATATTTGTTTGATGAATTTGTAGCTATGATGAAATAATGATGTTGATGGAAAAAACAGAATTGATTTTTCAGATTTGTGCTTGATTGTGGTAGAAGGCTTAAGGATAGAAGCGATATCCTTTTTTTCGGATTTGAAGTTTGCTATTATGTGATACTCTTGCTGAAAAAAAGATTTAGCGGATAGCCTGACCTCATCATTTTTTTATGATGAGGGAAGCCCATAAATTAAATAAATTAAACTAATACATATTTTAAGAAAATTAAATAAGAAAAAAAATTAAACAAAAATAAAATATAAAAATATGAGCATAATCATTGACATTAAAGCAAGACAAATTCTAGATTCTAGAGGAAATCCAACTGTAGAAGTAGATGTAGTTACTCAAAATGGAGTAATCGGAAGAGCAGCAGTTCCCTCAGGAGCAAGTACCGGAAAACATGAAGCTGTAGAGCTTAGAGATGGTGATAATAAGGTGTATATGGGCAAAGGAGTGCTTAAAGCGGTTGAAAATATCAATACAACTTTGGCAAAAGAACTCGCTGGAATGGATGTTTTTGATCAAAATCGTATTGATAATATGATGATTGAAGTAGATGGGACAGAAAATAAAGCAAACATTGGAGCCAATGCAATTTTAGGAGTTTCTTTGGCAGTAGCAAAAGCAGCAGCAGAAGAATCACATCAACCACTTTACAGGTATATTGGCGGAGTGAATGCAAATACACTTCCTATTCCGATGATGAATATTTTGAATGGTGGTGCACATGCAGATAATAAAATAGATTTTCAGGAATTCATGATTATGCCAATTGGTGCTTCTTCATTTTCCGAAGGTTTAAGATGGGGAACAGAAATTTTCCATCATTTAAAAGCAGTATTGAAAAAGAAAGGATATTCTACGAATGTAGGTGATGAAGGAGGTTTTGCACCTAATATTGGATCAAATACTGAAGCAATTGAAACGGTTTTGCAAGCAATAGATGTGGCTGGATATCGTGCTGGAGAAGATATTTTTATCGCAATGGATGCTGCAGCTTCGGAAATGTATAAGGCAGACGAAAAAGTTTATCATTTTCATAAATCAAGTGGTGAAAAATTAACTCAATCAGAAATGGTAAGTTATTGGGTGGAATGGTCTAAGAAATACCCAATTATTTCTATTGAGGATGGCTTGGATGAAGACGATTGGAGTTCTTGGAAATCATTGACGGAGCAAATAGGAGATAAAATACAATTGGTTGGTGATGATTTATTTGTGACGAATGTAAAACGATTACAAAGAGGAATTGACGAAAAAATAGCTAATTCAATTTTGGTGAAAGTAAATCAAATTGGATCGTTGACTGAAACGATAAATGCGGTATCGATGGCTCAAAAAGCAGCTTATACATCAGTGATGAGCCATAGATCTGGAGAAACAGAAGATACGACAATTGCTGATTTGGCAGTTGCATTGAACTGCGGACAAATTAAAACGGGTTCTGCAAGTCGGTCAGATAGGATTGCAAAATATAATCAGTTGTTGAGAATTGAGGAAGAATTAGGATCAACTGCGAATTTTATTGGTAAGAATTTCAAGTTTAATAAGAGATAGAATTTTAATAATTAAATAATAAACAAACGTTTATAAAATTAAACCCTTAAAAAGAACCCTATTGATTATTGGGTTCTTTTTTTTTGTAATTTAGAGCCATGAAACGTATTATCTTTTTATTACAAAACAAGTATATATTGAGCACCACTGCCTTTTTTATTTGGATGCTTTGTTTTGATAGAAATACATTTTATCAGCATTATGAATATTGGGATCAATTAAACACTTTGAAAAAGGAAAAGCAATACATTGAGCAAGAGATCATTAAAACAGAAACAGAACTCGAAGAATTGAATAGTAATAATGATAAATTAGAAAAGTTTGCAAGAGAAAAATACCTTATGAAAAAAGATAATGAGGAAATTTTTATCATCGTAAACGAAACCACCAAATAAAAATCTCTATGTAAACTGCTTACGTAATCAGAACTATGAGGAATTCAAATTTTTCCAATATCAGTTTATTGATTTTCGCTTTCATCTGTTTATCAAAGAATGCAAATTCTTATTATGAAATAAAAGCAGCAAAAAATATTTCCTATCAACCAGATACTTCTGTAAAATTTCATGAAAAATTTAATTCATTGGATATTTATTATCCAGAAGATAAAGAAAAACCAAAAAGTGTTTTTGTATTTATATATGGTGGTTTTTGGTTTTTCGGAGATAAAAGTCAATTTGCATTATTAGGAAGAAATTTTGCAAAAAGAGGAATAGTTACGGTTTGCATAAATTATCGTCAGATTCCATTAGTTACCATGGACGAGCAATTAAAAGATTGCGCATTAGCCATCCTTTGGGTAAAAAATAACATTGCAACCTATGGCGGCAATCCAGAAAAAATCTCGATTGGTGGGCATTCCAGCGGTGGGCATATTTCAGCACTTTTGAGTTGGGATAAGCGATATTATGATTTCTATAATGAAAAAGATCCAGCAGTTGCTGTTTTACAATTAGACGGTGCAGCTTTGGAATTAAATTCTTTTGTACCCGGCTTTACTGATCGGCAATATCAAAAAATTAAAATGGTTTTTACGGACGATGTGAAAAATTGGGAAATTTACAATCCTTATAATTACGTGGAAGAAAGTAAAATTCCGGTTTTATTTTTAAATGTAGAATATACGTATCCAGAAATAAAAAGAAGTTATGCATTGTTAAAAAATCGGATGAAAAGTAAAGGCATTTTATTTGATGAAATGATAATAAAAAAGCAAACTCATGTCTTATTTATTTATTCTTTAATCTTTAACAGAAATTATAAAGTAACTAATGAAATTGCGAAATATATTCTCCGTCAATAGTTTTTTTTTCATTTGCTGCTTAGCTTTCCTCTTTCTCCATTCGAGTTGTGCCTATATTTTAGGAGGTCGAACTCCACAATTAGTTCAAATAAAAAAAGGAATTCCAGATAGCGCAAAATTATATTATGGCGGAAATTTCATGGGTTACGCACCTAAAAAAATATTCATACCAAAAAATGCTTATTTAATTCCAGAGAGGAACTTTATAGAAATTAAAGCAGAAGGATATAAAACAAAAAAAATCATCATAACAAGGAAGATTCGTTATGGCTATTTCGTTTTAGATTTACTTTTTTTAGGAATTCCCTTGATCGGAGATTTCGCCACTGGAAAAATATATAAACCAGTTCCAATGAGGATTGGATATGAATTAGAAAAAAATTAGCTTAAAAAAAATCCTAATTCAATCGTAAAAGAATAATTTGATTTTCTTTAATTACCTCTAAATTATACTTATATTTAAACAATTATTTTGCAGGTTAATATTGAATTGATTTAGTTGTTAATTCTTTAAACAAATAAAATTTATATAATAAATTATTTAAATCTCTAAATCAAAGTATTATGAAAAAACTACTTACCCTTTTATTTATTTTTCTTTCTTCTTTTGCTCATAGTCAATGGACTACCTATAATTTACCTTCTGCTGGACGATATGACGATATTTTTTTTATTAATGAAAATACAGGTTGGACTTGTAACGCTTTGGGGTCGATCTACAAAACGAATGATGCTGGATTAAACTGGAATCTACAAACAACCCTTCCAGATTATATTAGATGCATAGAATTTGCCACTCCTTTGATAGGCTTTGCTGGTGGATTAACTAATAATTTATTTAAAACTATTGATGGTGGCGTTAGTTGGACAAATATTACCAATTTAATTAATCCAATACCCGCTGGAATTTGTGGTTTAGCTATTCCAAAACCGAATGTAATTTATGGAGTAGGCATTTATGCTTCACCCGCTTTTTTAGTTAAATCTGTAGATACTGGCAAAACTTGGATCTATAAAGATATGTCGGCTTTTGCAAGTGCCTTAGTTGATGTAAATTTTGTTTCAGCAGATACTGGATTTGTAACAGGCGTATCGAACCCTGCAAGTGGAGGTGGTGTAATATTGTATACCACAGATGGCGGACTAAACTGGGTTGTGAAACATAAAACATTAATTAGCGAAGAATGGATTTGGAAGATACAATCACCAGACAAGAAAAATTATTTTGCATCCATTCAATCACAGGAATTTAGTGCTGATAATGTAAGAATGTTAAAATCTACTGACAGAGGTTTAACTTGGACGACAATAATTGTCAGTAAATCCTACAGTTATATCCAAAGTGTTGGATTTTTAGATTCATTAACCGGCTGGATAGGCGGTGGAATTGGTAAAAACGTATTATTCCAAACAATAGATGGTGGAACGAATTGGTTAGATATTTCTTTTGGTGGTTCATATAATCGTTTTTTTAAAGTAAACGATAGCACTGCATATTTAACTGGAGATAAAATATACAAATATAGAAAAGGAACAGTTGGAGGAATTATTGATAAAACCCCGTATAAAGAAATACATTCTATAAATGTTTCTCCCAATCCAACTAATGATATTATTAATTTAAAAGTGGATTTAAATAGTCGAACGATTTGCCAGATTTTTTTGATAGATCAAGAAGGGAAAAAAGTTCATACATTTTTTGATGCTCGAACAGAAATTGGAACCAAAGACTTTACTTATTCTATGAGTAAATATGCAAAAGGAGTTTATTATATTTTATTAAACACGAATGAAGGACATTTTAGTAAGAAGTTTGTGAAGCAGTAAGAATAAACTATTGATATTCTAATTTTCATTGATTTTATCTTTGAGATAAAAAAACATAACTTTATTGTATCCTAGCACAACTTTTGAGCTGATAGAATTTTAAATTCTTGCTCTCATGAAATTTCGAATTATTATTTTCCTTATTTTTTTCAGCACTTCAGTATTCTCTCAAAAGAAAAATGTGCTTTTTATTGGTAATAGTTATTCTTATTTCAATGATATGCCGAGAATGACTTCAAAAATGGCTTCTTCTGCAGGGGATTCGCTATATGTAGAAAGTCATTTAGTTGGAGGCTGGTCACTAAAGCTTCATGCTGGAAACAATACCACAAAGAATAAAGTAAAAAAAGGAATTTGGGATTTTGTAGTATTGCAGGAATATAGTCGTACGCCATCCTACCCTCAATATTTGGTAGATAGTTTAATGAAACCCTATGCACATTTTTTTGATAGCTTAATTCAATCGGAAAATCCTTGTGCACAAACCATGTTCTATATGACTTGGGGCAGAAAAAATGGGAACTCTGTAGATTGTCCTTATTTCCCAGAAGTATGCACTTATGCATCAATGGATAGCTTAACTAAGTTGAGATATGAACAAGTTGCTAATGAAAACAATGCCTTATTAGCTCCGGTTGGAGCAGTTTGGAATTATATAAGAAAAAATCATCCTCAAATAGAACTTTATACATCCGATGGTAGTCATCCTTCTTTAGCAGGTTCATATGCAGCAGCATGTACATTTTATACTTCAATTTTCAGAAAAGATCCAAGCCTAATTACTTATGACACTACATTGACTTCATCAGTTGCAAGCATTATTAGAGATGCAACAAAAAATGTTGTTTATAATCAATTGGCATTATGGAATATAGGAAAATATGATGCCCAATCAGAATTTACTTTTATTACAAATGGAAAAACCTTGAAAGTTAAAAACCGAAGTGAAAATTCAGATCAATTTGTTTGGGATTTTGGCGATGGAAATTACAGTAGCGAAAAGGAACCAAACCATGAGTATAAATATCCTAGCAATTATGAGATCAAATTAATGAGTAGTAATTGTTTCTCTCAAGATATTGCTGCCTATCCAGTAGAAATTTTAACGAGTTCCGTTGTAGAAAGCGGAATTGAAAAACTACAGATTTACCCAAATCCAACAAGGGAATTTATATTAATTGATACAGAAAAACAGTTGGAAAAGGTGGAAATTTATGATGTATATGGAAGATTAGTATTTACAGACCAGGAATTTAATTTTAACAAAAGAATTAACGTTTCTGAATTAGCAAGTGGTTTATATTTTATAAAGGTTTATGGTACAGGCAATCATACTCAAACTGTTCAATTTCAAAAAATAAAAAATTAACATCATAATAATTTGAAGAGAAATTTAATAAGCTCCGCTCCTTTTTCTAATAAACCATTCTACAGATAGCAAAGTCATAAGCAAAAAGAATATCCATTTTACACTTATCAATTCATCTAGTTTTTTCTGTTCATAGGAAACAGTTTTAATTTCTTCTCTATTTTTAATCAGATCTGCCAATTCATCTATTTGATTTAAGTAGAACAATTTACCTCCAGATTTATTGGACAATGCAGAAAGCAATTGATGATTAGCTGTTGTATTTAACTCTTCTAAATTTAGATTTTTTATAATAAACTGTCCTTTCACTTCATAGTTTTTATCCCCCAATTTTGTTTTTGCGATATAAGTATATTCATCAACTGGTAAAACTCCTGTGTTTAATTGATAGGCTTTTTCTGTTTTGGAAAAAGTAAATGGATATTTTTTACCACCACTATTGATAATTTCTAAAATAGCATCTGGAGAGTTAATTAATTCAAAATTATCATTATACAATTCTGCCTGAAAACCTATATTTTCATTTTCGTCGAAATCATTTTTTGCAATGCTAACTCTAAACTTACGCTTATCTTCTCTAGCAGTAAGATATTGCACCGTTTTATTTACTAACTCGTCTATTGCTTCATGATTTTGTTTTTCTCTATAATTAAACAATCTCCATTTCCAGATTCCTTCACCAAACAAAAAAGCTGTTTTGGCAGAACTGTTTTTACCAAAAGCTAATAATGGAGTTTTAGTTTCAATATTTCCGATTTTTTGAAAAAGTAAATTATCTAATGGCGTAGTAGAACTATAGGTTCCAAAGAGACCATTTAATGGTGGTAAATTTTTAATTAATTGTGCTGAACTTTCAGAAATAGTAAATAAATAAAAGTCAGAAGACAAGGATGGCAACAACTCATTTACTTGATTTCTACCACCAGAAATAAGCACACCCGTTTGCATTCTGTTGAATAATTCTGAATAAGTCTGTACTCCGGTTATATACCAAACAGGCATATTGATTTCTTTTATTTTATTTAAAATAGTTTGCGCATTAACTTCTGATGTAGGAATCTGATGCAAAACCACTAAATTATATTGAGCCAAAGTAGCTAGTTCAAAAGTATTTGGGTAGGCAATTGTTACTTCATAATTCTTATTCGTTTCCAAACTTTGTCTTAAAGCCGAAAGATCTGGATGTGGAGCAGCCGCTAAAAACAATATTTTTTGCTTTCCATCCAAAATTTCTGGAAAAATAGTTCTGCTATTATTCTTTAAAGTAATCTCGCGTTTTACATCCGAAACTGTAATTAAATATTTAATTGTTCCTGTTTTTTGAGCTTGCAAAGTCACAGGAATATCTAATCGGAAATTATCTGAATTTATATTTATTTCCTTTTTAAATACAGATTTTCCATTTTCAAAAACATTTATTTGAGAAGTGGAACCCGCACATCCATTGGCAGAAACAGAAACATTAATTGCAAAATCATTTCCTAAATAAACAATTTTATTATATTGTATCTCATTGATTAATAAATCTCTCTGCGGAATTGTATCACCCAATGCTACAGAAAAAATAGGTGCATTCACTTCATTCTTACTATATAATGGATTGCTTCCTTCATTGTAAATGCCATCAGAAAATAAGATGACAGCACCCACATTCTTATTTGCATATCCGTTATTCAAGGCATTAAACAAAAGAGAATAATCTGTTTTTTTATCGCTAAATGTATTGATCTCAGATTTTTCTATTTTATCACCAAAAGAATATTGCTCAACTTCAAAATCCTTTTCTAGTTTATCTACTAATTTCTTTTTCAGTTCAGGAATTTGTTTCTGATATTCTTTTCCATATTTATTTAAAAGAATGGAAGTCGAATTATCGCTTACAATTATAATTACAGGTTTTTCAATTTTTCTTTTTATTGTTTGGAAAAGTGGATTGACCAAAAGCAAAGCCAAAAGACTTACAACAATACTCCTTAAAGCAAAAAGTAAAATCCGAGTTGAAGAAGAAAATGATTTGGAATTCGGATATAAAATATAAGCATATAATAAACCCAGTAAAAGGCATAAAATTATATACCAAGCAGAATAATCACTAAAAATTAAAGAGAAAGAAGGCAATTTTATTGGTTGGTATTATGGTAGTATTAAACGATTTTTGATTTAAAATTTTATTAAACAATGAAAATAATTAAATCATATTTTTATTATTTCATCAGAAAATGAAAATATTTTATTCAATTTCAAAGGAAGCATTCACTACAGCAGTTAATTCTTTTTCAATAGATGAAACGTCATTCATCCCATAATCTGATATCATGTTTGAATTTTTTGGGGTTATTTGCAAAACTCCCATTCTCGCATTAGTCAACGTTCCTAATTTTCTGCTGGTAGCCTCCGCTATTTTTTGTCCACGAGTCATCGCATCTTTTGCAGCTGCTGCTTGTATTTCAATTTTCAAATCAGCTAATTTTGTGTAATAATACTCAGGAGAAGAAACTGAAAAATTCAATCCTCGCTCTACCAAAGAACTAATATCTAAAGAAATGTCTTTTATCTTTTTCACATCATTCGACTGAAATTCAAAACCTTGGCTACAAGTAAAATCTCGAATTCCTAATTGAACTCCATTTTCTCCATAATTATAATTTGGATAATTGCTTATCGTTTGAAATTCTATTTGGTCTACAGAAAAACCTTTTGTTTTAAGATAATCTAATAAAATTGGTTTTTGATTTTGAAGTAATCGATAAGCTTCTGCGGCAGTACCACCAGAAATACTTAGATTTCCTCTTTGAATACCTAAATCAGAAACTAAATCCTTTTTTGCAGATCCAGTTACGGTGATAATCTGATCTTTTTTGGAAAATTTATTAATTGCATTTGCAATGAAAAACAATCCAATAACTAATGCAATCCCAGAAATTAAAGCTGGATAAATAAAACGATTTCCTCTAGTCATATTATTAAGATTTAAAATTTAGAAAGTAGAAATTTAAAATAAAAATTTGATAATTTACAACATACCACCGCAAACAGAAATTACTTGTCCGTTCACATAACTACTCATGTCTGATGCCAAAAACAAGGCAACATTGGCTACATCTTCGGTCTCACCCATTCTTTTCAATGGGATCATTTTACTCCATTCTGCTGTAGTTTCTGCAGGCAAAATATCGGTCATTTCTGTTCTGATAAAACCTGGAGCAATCACATTTGCCCGTATATTTCTTGACCCTAATTCTTTAGCTATTGATTTAGTAAAACCTATAATTCCAGCTTTAGAAGCAGAATAATTAGATTGCCCTGCATTCCCTTGCACACCCACAATAGAACTCATATTCACAAAAATTCCATGTCGCTGTTTCATCATGGGTTTAGAAGCGGCTTTTGTGATATTAAAAATAGATTTTAAATTTACGGTTAGCACATCATCCCAATTTTCTTCGCTCATTCTCATCAAAAGACCATCTTTAGTAATTCCAGCATTGTTTACCACAATATCCAAACTGCCGAAATCTGTAAGAACTGAATTAATTAAATCTTCTGCTGCTTTAAAATCAGAAGCATCTGATCTATATCCTTTTACCTTTGTGCCTGCAGCAGCTAATTCTTTTTCCAAAGCTTCACCTTTCTCCACGCTTGATAAATAAGTAAAGGCCACATTAGCACCATGTTCTGCAAATTTTTCTGCTACTTTTCTGCCTATTCCTTTAGATGCTCCAGTAATTAATGCTGTTTTGCCTTCCAGTAATTTCATATTTTATGTTGGTAAATTAAAGTAAAAATTAAAGACCTAATACTTCTTTCATCGTTTGTCCAATGACGGCTGGAGAATCTACCACATGAATTCCGCATTCGCGCATGATTCTCATTTTTGCTGCCGCTGTATCATCTTCTCCACCCACAATAGCACCTGCATGACCCATTCTTCTGCCCGGAGGAGCTGTTTGTCCAGCAATAAATCCAACAACAGGTTTGGTTCCGTTTTCTTTAATCCAATGGGCTGCTTCAGCTTCCATTCCTCCGCCAATTTCACCAATCATTATTATTCCTTTCGTTTCAGGATCATTCATTAATAATTCTACCGCTTGCTTAGTGGTAGTTCCAATTATAGGATCTCCACCAATTCCAATCGCTGTAGTAATTCCCATTCCTGCTTTTACCACCTGATCTGCAGCTTCGTACGTTAATGTTCCAGATTTTGAAACAATCCCAATACTTCCTTTTTTGAACACAAAACCAGGCATAATGCCAACTTTAGCTTCGTCTGGTGTAATAACTCCTGGACAGTTTGGTCCAATCAATCGAGTTTCTTTGTCAGCTAAATATGCTTTTACAGCAATCATATCTTTAGTTGGAATACCTTCTGTAATCGCAATAACTAAAGCAATTCCAGCATCAGCAGATTCCATAATTGCGTCCGCTGCAAAAGCAGGAGGAACGAAAATAATCGACACATTAGCTCCTGTTTTTTTTACTGCATCTTCTACAGTATTAAATACTGGACGATCCAAATGCATCGTTCCGCCCTTGCCTGGAGTAACTCCGCCGACAACGTTTGTACCATATTCTAGCATTTGAGAAGCATGAAAACTGCCCTCAGTACCCGTGAAACCTTGAACAATTATTTTTGAATCTTTATTAACTAATACACTCATTTTGCTTGATTTTTATGAGCAAAACTAAGTTTAATTGCTAAACAACCAAAAATGATTTTCATAAAGTTTTAACGGCAATTTTGGTTGGCCAGAAAATAGATTTTCGAAAATTACAATTTTAAATTGTGTTCATTTAAAAACCAAATTTTTTAATCAAATACGGATTTTAAAAAAAAGTTTGGGCATGGACTATTTTCGCTCTTCGGAAATTTGGATACGAGCTCTACACTAAATCTTTTTTATGAAAAATAAAAAAGGATATCGTTTCGATCTCTCATGCTCAATTTGTTTAGTATTTAAAGCAAGGAATTTTATTTTTTATAAAAAACTTTAATCACGTAAGGATTATTTTTATCACCAGAAATCATTGTTTTTACTAATTTTAATTTAGGATTGTTTTCTAATGTATCTAAATTAATATTAAATTCAATAGGTGCATACCATTGATCCCAAACTAATAAACTATTGGAAATTACGGAATCTGCATTGTATTTATCCATATCGGATTTAATTTTAGCATCAAATGGATCTAAATTCATTGGAATACAAAAATATTGATGTGCTAAATAAAAATGATCTGCCTTAATTCCAGATCTAGAATACCATTCTGCTAATTCTGTTAATTCTTTTTGTTGATCATCTAAAGAAAAATCTTTTTTGAAATTAAATCCTGCTTTATTACCACTAAAAGGAAAAATAATTATATAGGCTAAAAGTAAATACGAAAATGCAAGTGATATTTTTTGCCATTTACCCAAAATTACATCTTTCAAAAATGTAAAACCCATTAAACAAATAATAGAACCAACTGGAACTATGGAAGTTAAAACACGCGGCAATCCTAATGAATGAAATAATCCTTGCCACCAGAATATACTGTGTGAAATAAAAAAGGACGCATAAACTCCAATTACTAAAAAAAATAGTTCTAATGAATTAATTTGCTTAAAAAATAATTTAGGTTTTCTAAGTTGAAAAATAAAATAAATAAGACCAAGAAAAAACAAACCATATAGCGGAAAGCCAATATGAAATCCCAATTGCATAATAAAATGAAAAGGACCACCAGAACCATAATTATCTTTTCCAGTAGCATAGGAGTTTTCATGAAATGTAAAAAGAAAATCATTTTTGAAAATCAATCCAACAAAGCCATAAATTATATTTCCGACTAACAACAGTGGAATGATTTTCCATTGTTTGTTAAATAAATAATAAACTGTGTACACAATCATTATAATTTGACCTTCCGTGCGAATGAATGGCAGAAAAGAAATAATAATAGCAGCATGAATTGGTTTTTTACATAAACTAAAGTAAAGCCCTAATGATAAAAATAGAGCAAACATAGGTTCAGTCAAACCTGAGTACATAGAGAGCATAAAGGCGCTTGCCGGGAAAAGAAAAACCGGAATAAGAGCAGCATATTTATAATTTAATAACCTTGCAGAAAGAAATGTAAACCAAATACTTAATAGAATTATAATGGTGTTCATCACTTTCATTCCAAAGAAACCAAATTGTGCAAATGGAACGGAAATCAAAGTAAAAAGTGGTTTTGCCCAATGATTTAGTAAAAGTTCTGGATATTTCAACGCATATTGCGCATGTAAAAAATGATAAGTACTATCGCCAGAATCATAAGTTCCTGATGTAAAATAACCTATCAATATAAAAACAAAAGAAGAAATTAATAAGAAAATTGCAATTGATTTGTTTGTTATTTTTTCTATCATTTCAAGTATTTTTTACTGAAAATATTGTATTTAACAATGCAATAAATTGCTCTAAATCCATCTTTCATACTTATTTTTTTACCTTCTTCATACGTTCGCCCATAGTAAGAAATACCCACTTCATAAATTCGTATTTTTGGTATACGCGAAATTTTAGAAGTAACTTCTGGTTCAAATCCAAATCTTTTTTCTTCTAAATTTAAACTTTGAATAAGTTCTGTTTTGAAAAGCTTATAACAAGTTTCCATATCAGTCAAATTTAAATTGGTGAGTAAATTAGATAAAAAAGTAAGTATTTTATTTCCAATCGAGTGCCAGAAAAATAAAATACGGTGAGGTTTTCCACCCATAAATCTAGATCCAAATACAACATCTGCAAATCCATTTATAATTGGCTGCAAAAGTATATTATACTCCTGCGGATCATACTCTAAATCAGCATCTTGAATAATTAAATATTCTCCTCTAGCCAGTTGTATTCCTGTATGTAATGCAGCTCCTTTGCCTTGGTTTATACTATGTGAAAATAATTGAATTCCACTTTCTGGATTTGCAAGAATATAATTTTTTAATACCATTGCAGTATTATCAGATGAATAATCATCTATTATAATTATTTCCTTTTTAATACCATTAATTAATTTAACAGCTGCTATTTTATCTAAAATTAAATGAATAGTTCGCTCTTCATTGTAGGCCGGAATAATTATAGATAATGTGGATAGTAAAGTCATTAGTTAATTTAATTATTTTCAATTATTGAATTGATTTAATATCAATGTTAGTAAAATAAAATGTTTGAATGGATGGTATTATTCAAAATAAAAATCAATCCTCTTTATTAAATTGAATTTCATATAATTTTTTATAAATCCCTCCTTTTTTCAAAAGTTCTTGATGATTTCCTTCTTCCATTATTTCACCTTTTTGCATCACCACTATTTTATCAGAAAATTGGATAGTAGAGAGTCTGTGCGCGACGATCACCGCTGTTCTGCCTTTCATTAAGGTTTCTGTAGCTTGCTGAATCATTAATTCTGTTTCGGTATCAACAGAAGAAGTTGCTTCATCCAAAACCAAAATTTTTGGATTATATACTAAGGCTCTAGTAAATGAAAGCAGTTGTGCTTGACCAGCAGAAATACTATTTCCTCTTTCCATCACTTCAAAACTTAATCGCCCCGGTAGTTTTTCAATGAAACTCATCGCTCCCACTTCGGAAGCAGAGTTTTCTAGTTGCTGTTCATTAATCATCTGGTTTCTGAGTCGCATATTTTCGGCAACTGAATCCGAAAACAAGAAAACATCTTGCATAATAGTAGCGATGGAAGATCTTAGAAAATTTAATTCATAGTCTTCTACTGGAATATCATCAATTAAAATTTCTCCTTTATTTTTATCATAAAATCGATTTAATAAATTAATAATGGAGGTTTTACCAGATCCTGTAGCTCCTACTAAAGCTAAGGTTTGCCCAGGTTGAATAATGAAAGAAATTCCTTTCAACACCCAGTCTTCATCTACATAAGCAAACCAAACATTTCTAAATTCTATTTTACCTTTAATTTCTTTATCCTTAATAATTCCTAAATTTTCTGTTTGATCTTTGGTATCCAATACTTTAAAAATACGTTCGGAGCTTACCATTCCCATTTGTAGCGTATTAAATTTATCTGCCAATTCTCGTAATGGCCGGTACAACATATTAATATACAAAATAAAAGAAACCAAAACCCCTACAGAAAACCGATCGCTTATAACTCCAATTGCTCCATAATAAACCATTAAACCAATGGATGCTGCAGCTATGATTTCTACTACCGGAAAAAAGATGGAATAATATAAAACGGAACGGATGTGTGCATCGCGATGAAGTCGATTTATCTTTTTAAAATTCTCCATTTCTTGTTTTTCTCGAGCAAAAACTTGAATGATTTTCATGCCTGTAATGTGCTCTTGTAAAAAGGTATTAATTCTAGAAACTTCAGTTCGCACTTCTTGAAATGCTTTCTTAGTTTTTTCTTTAAAAATATAGGTTGCAAGAATTAATAAAGGCATTACGCTTAAACTAATCAAAGTCAATCTCCAATCCACATACAGCATAACAGCAATGATGGTTATTATCTGAAGAATATCGCCCACTATTACAATTAAACCTTCGGAAAATATATCAGCTATTACTTCTATATCTGAAACAGTTCTGGTAACTAATGTTCCAATGGGAGTACGATCAAAATAGCGTAAACGCATGTCCATGAGATGATTGAAAGTTTCTTGACGCAAATCGTTGATAGCATTTTGCCCTAACCAGTTTGTAGAATAGGAATGGTAATATTGTAGAATCCCTTGCAAAATCAAAAGCAAGGTCATAATAATGGTCATGTTAATTATTCCAGAAACATTGCCATTTGCTATGCTATGATCTATGGTATATTGAATTAAATAGGGACGAACAGGTGCAATTAAAGCCAACAAAATAGTAAGCGAAAGGGCAGTATAAAAAACTTTTCTATAAGGATTAATGTACGAAAAAACCCGTTTTAATAGGTTTGTATTTATTGCTTCTCCAGTTACTGACATTTATAATTTTATTTAGTTTATTAATTTTATACTCACTAATAAGTTTTAATTATTTTTTTGTATTTCAATATTTATAAACTTTCAATTCAACATAATTTATTTCTACTTAATCAATTTTATTTTTCAAAAAACCATTAGGATATAAAACCTGAGTAAGATAAAGTCCGCATGCAGGAACAGAAAAACCAGCAGAGGTTCTATTTTTACTTTCAATTATTTCTCGAAATTCATCCAAACTCGTTGTTCCATTTCCAACTTGCAGCATCGTTCCCACTATTGCTCGTACCATATTTCTCAAAAAACGATCTGCTTTAATTTCAAATTGAATTCCATTTTCTGTTTCTTTCCAAGTAGCTTCAGAAATTTTACAAATATTTGTTTTTACCTGCGTATTGGTTTTGCTAAATGCTTCAAAATCTGAATAGTTTTTTAATAATTCTATTGCTTTTGACATATCATTTAAATCTGGAATCTGAATAGCTTGATAACTATAATGAGTAAGAAATGGATTTTTTTTGAAATGAATTAGATATTGATAGGTTCTAGAAATTGCATCAAATCTGGCATTTGCATCCGAATCAACCGAATAAATTGCTTTTACAGCAATTTCATGCGGCAAAATTGAATTTAGACTTTGTATCGTTCTGCTTGTGATTTTTTGATGTGTATCCAAATGTACAAATTGCTGCTTAGCGTGCACTCCAGTATCTGTGCGACCAGAACCCGTAGTTTCTACAGAATGCCTTAAGATTGTTTTCAAAGCATGATTCAAAACCTCTTGAATAGAAAGAGAGTTTTGCTGTATCTGCCAGCCATGGTATGGACTTCCGTTGTAGGCTATTTCAATAAAATATCGTTGCATGAATTAAGTGCAAAAGTAATTTTTTACTCATTCATTATTTTTTGAAATTCATGATTTTCGAAAATGTATGAATCAGCAAATCAATAATGGGCTAGAATTACATTTTTCTATATTTGCGGAAATTTAAAAACGATATGATTCAACGCGTTCAAACTCTTTATTTGCTTGTTGCTGCTATTTTAGGTGTTGTCTTATTTTTTGTAGGAATCGCTCAATTCAATTATATCGAATATGAAAAAAGTAGAATTATTGTACTCAGCTTATTAGGTCGTAATCAAACTGATTTTAACCAAATAAGTGTACTGGAAGAAAATTTTGTTACTATCGGAGTTAATGCATTTATCATATTTGATTGCATTGCAGCCATATTCTTGTTTAAGAATAGAAAAACTCAAATTATGCTATGTAAATTTATTTCGTTAGCCATTTTGGTGCTTACTGGCTTATTAGCTTTTTCTATTTATGGGCTTCTAAATACCCAAGGTCTTGTTTCGCGTGAGTTTTTAAGTGGTTCTATTTTTCCCTTGGTTATGCTTATTTTGGTGAATCTTGCAGCAAGATCCATTAATAAAGACGAAAATCTAGTTCGATCGGCAGATAGAATTCGTTAAAAATTGAATGTTTGGTTTTATAATTACTTAACAATAAATTAACATACCTAAAAACTTTATTGTGTAAATTTGTCGACTGTTAAATTTCACGCAGTTTAAATTTTCAATATTTTGATTAAAATTATTACCCGATTAAGTTTTCTATTTTTTCTTTTTATTTCCTTTCAGGTTTATTCTCAAGACACCTTGACAATAATGCATTATAACTTACTTTTTTATGGAAATACAGGTCCAACTCCTTGCAATTTGCTCACTCCAGTGCAAAAAAACCCGCATTTGAGAGTAATTTTAGATTACACCCAACCAGATATTTTTGGTGTAAATGAACTAGGCAATGATGATCTTTTTGCTCAAAATATCCTTCTTAACACCTTAAATGTAAGTGGAGTCACGAAATATAAACGAGCCACTTATTCCAATTCTGGAAATGAAAGTATAGTTAATACCATTTTTTATAATTCTGAAAAGCTCACTTTAAAAAGCCAGAAAATAGTTTCCAGCGTGCTTCGAGATATTAATGCCTACAAACTATACTATAATCATTCGAGTTTAGCTTCAACTCAAGACACTACTTTTATCATCGTCATGGTAGCACATTTGAAAGCTGGATCTACCTCCGGCGATCAGGCCACTAGAGCGAGTGAAACCATTTTGGTTCGAAATTACTTAAATACATTACCTGCTGCACAGAATGTATTTTTTATGGGGGATTTAAATATTCAATCTTCTTCTGAAACTTCTTATGTTCATTTAACTAATCAAACTATAAAACCTTTTAGAAATTTAGTAGACCCAATAAACTCAAATGGGAGTTGGAATAATAATTCTTTATTTAGCGGAATTCATACCCAATCTACACGAGCAAATTCAAGTTGTGACGGTGGAGCACCTGGAGGTTCTGATGATCGTTTAGATTTTATTTTATGTTCAAAAGCAATAAAAGAAGATTCTAGTAGAGTAAAATATCTAACTGGAACTTATAAAACAGTAGGGCAAGATGGTTTGCATTTTAATCAAGCATTAAATAGTAGTCCTTTGAATACTACTGTTCCTGCCAATGTTTTAAATGCACTCTTTAATATGTCGGATCATTTGCCAGTTTTAGCGAAATTCCAAATTAGAGCTGCATCTTCAGTTGGATTGCCATCAGCAGAATTAATGAGCCGATCTTTTACTGTTCAAAACCCAATTAATCAGGAAATAAAGCTTTGGAGTTCAGAAAATTTCAATCATGGGAAAATGAAAATTTTGCTTTATTCTATTGAAGGAAAATTAATACTTGAAAATGAGATTCCATTTTTCAATGGAGAATATTCTATTTCTTTAGAAAATAAATTAAACTCAGGTTTATATATGTTAGTTATTCAACCTGAAAATGGAATTTCCATTGTTAAAAAAATCGTAAGCCAGTCCAATTAATGAAAAGATCATTTTTATTTTATATCCCATTCTTATTTCTGATCTCTGTTTTTACTTTTAGCGAGAATTACGTTTTTGCGCAAGCATCTTTTCAAGAGAAAGTAACTTCTGCAAGTAATATAGCGATGACGGTCAATAACCTAGGAACTATAGGGAATGCGTTTAGTGGAAGTTTTAATGTGTTAGGAAATCCATCGTGTGAGTTTCCTAAAAATTCTGGAATTGAGCATTTGTTTCAAGGAGGTTTATGGATTGGGGCATTAGTAAATGGATCTCAAGTGGCAGTTTCTACAGGAGCTTTGGACGATGCTTCTGGATATTCTACAGGAAAAGGAGGTTTTGAATTTTCTGCTGCCGTAGGTTCTGGTCTAGCCGAACGATCTAGTTTAATCGATAATCCACTTTTCAATACATCAGCTATATCGCATCAAGATTTTATTTCCGATTTTACCGATAAAAATATAATTGTGCCGGGCACAACCATTCAAATTAGAGATCATTTAGTTCCATTGGGTGCAGATGTGCATTTCGAATCATACAACTACAATTTCAACTTCGCAAATTTCTTTGTTATTTTAAATTATACCATAAAAAATAATAGCTTAAATAGGTGGGATAGTTTATTTGTTGGCTATTGGACGGATGGAGTAATAAGAAACGTAAATAAGACCGTTCCAGGTGGGACTGCATTTTTCAATAAAGGAGGAAACGGTTACATCGATTCTTTATATTTGGGTTATGAATTTGATGGAGCAGGAGATTTGGGATTTACAGAAAGTTATTTGGGATTAAAGTTTTTGGGTGCAGAAGACAAAGCTGGTTTTGCTCATCCAGATGTTAGACCCAATTTTAAGGGTAATTTTAATTCTTGGCAATTTAACAATACAGCCGATCCTTTGTATTTTTCACCAACGAATGATCAACAACGATATGACAAATTGGCTTCTGGATTGAACAATCTTCCTACATGGGAAACTCAAATTAGAACAACTCTACGTCAGCCCAATAATAGATCTCAGATGATTGCAAATGGGCCTTTTGTTTCTGTAAATCCTGGTGAAAGTATACAAATTGCTTTTGCCATTATTTGTGCTAAAAAGAGGGAAGATGGATTGCCAAATACTTCGGATAATGCTTTTCAACAATCATTCTTTGTGCAAAACGCAAACTTTACTCAAACTGCTTATAATGGAGAAGATGTAAATTTCAATGGGATTCTAGATCCTGGAGAAGATAGAGATGAAGATGGAAAAATCACACGTTTTGTATTGCCTTCTCCGCCAAATACTCCGCAAGTGAAAGTAATACCTTCTTCCAATAAAATAGATATTTACTGGAGTAAGAATGCAGAAGAATCGGTTGATCCAATTTCAAAGAAAAAAGATTTTGAAGGATATCGAATTTATAAGACGACAGAAAATTTTGATATCCAGCAAACACAAGATATATTGAATAGCCTGAAATTAGTAGCTGAATATGACAAAGCAGGCAATAAATTGTTTAATGAAACAGGATTACAAGCAATTACTCTTCCTCAAACTATAACTTTTGAAGGCGATACAAATAGAGATGGTTCATTAATAAATTATTCATATAAATATACCTTAGATAATGTTAAAAATGGGTGGCAAGTGGGAGTTGCAGTTTCTGCATTTGACCAAGGAGATGATGTAAATAATTTAGAATCCTTAGAATCTGGAAATCAATTGACCTTGAAAAGAGTATTTGCTGGCAAAGAAAAAAACAACGATTACAAAAACGGCGATCCATTTGTATATCCAGATCCTTACTATGCTGCTGCACTATGGGAAGGATCCTCTGCAAGCGAGGAAAATAAAAAAATAACTTTTTCTAATTTGCCAGAGCGATGTGTAATTACCATTTATTCTTTATCTGGAGATTTAGTAAAAGAAATAAATCACGATAAAAATTATAATGGTAGCGATGCCAAATGGTTTTCAACCAATTCAAATACAGACGAAACCGTATTTTCCGGTGGAGAACATAGCTGGGATTTATTATCCAGAGACAATCAATTATTATCAAGAGGAATTTATTTATTCGCCGTGAAAGATTTACAATCCGGAAAACTATTTCAAGGAAAATTTTCAATTATCAAATAACCAAAACAAACATAATCATGATTAAAAAATTACTTATTGTCGGCTTATTAGTGAGTTCGACAAATTTGCTGAAGGCTCAGGTTTATCCTTTGAAAACCATTCAGGAGGTTCAGACTGTAACTCAACAAGAATTAATTGCTGGAAATGATGCAAGTCCAATTTTGCCTACTGATACTATCAGAGTAAGAGGTATTGTAATGATGGATGCCAATTTATCAACTTTACTTGGTGGAAAACAAATTTGGATTCAAACTACTGGAAATGCACCTTTTAGCGGACTTGATATTTTTCAACCTTTTCCTGCTGGAACAGGAACGGGAGATGGTGGAACTGGAATTTTGTCTTTATTGGCAGGAGATTCAGTAGAAATCACTGGAACCATTCTTGAATTTTCTGGAGAAACAGAATTAGTACCTTTAAATACAACACCAGCGACTCCAATTACTCTTTTGGGTGGTGGATTTGTTCCAACTTCTCGTTTAATAAATGTTGCAGATTTAAACGATGCAAATAGAGCAAACATTCTAACTACCGGCGAGCAATGGGAAGGAATGTATGTAGAATTTCAAAATGTAACAGTACAATCAGTTGATCCATTTAGCAATGGCGCAAGAGTTAGTTTCAACATAACAGATGCAGCCGGAAATAAAGTAAATGTTTCTGATCGTTTTAAAAGCAATCGTTTACCTGCTAATGGCGGAACTTTTGTAGCTCCAAACGTTGGTGATTTTATTACCTCTATTAAAGGAGTTATTATCCATTCTAAAAATAATCGTGGGTATGAATTGCATCCTTTCAAACAATCTGATTTAGTTTTCGGAGCTTCTGCACCAGCAATTTCTGGTATTGTAAGAAATCCAATTACACCTGCATCTACACAACCAGTAAACATTACTGCTAACATTACAGATTTAGACGGGGTAGCTTCTGCGGAATTGTTTTATGCAGCTGGTGTAGCAAATAATACTTACATCTCTGTGCCTTTTCAAATAGCCTCTGGAAATTCATACACTGGTACTATTCCTGCACAAGCAGAAGGAACCATTGTTAAATATTACATTAGAGCGGTAGATTCTTCTCCGGGTGCTTTGGTAAGTAAAATTCCAAATGTACCTATTTCTAGTCCACTATTTTATGTGGTTAGAGATGCTGGTTTACAAATTTTTGATTTACAATTCACACCATTTGCAGATGGAAATTCTGGTTTTACAAATCAGCAAGTAACGGTAACTGGAGTAGTTACATCTTCCGCAGCAGATTTAGGTTACGTATATATTCAGCAAGAAAACAAATTGGATTGGGCTGGAATTATGTGTTTGGGAAGCACTACTTTAAATACTTTAGTAATTGGAGATAAAATTACTGCAACTGGAACAGTAAGAGAGAGTTTTGGATTTACTAGATTAGAGGCAATTTCTAGTATTAGTAAGAATGGAACAGGAACGATCACTCCGTTGTCCATCAATCCTGCAACTTTTAATGTTTATAATTTTGCAAACAACGAACAGTACGAAGGTATGTTAGTTAAATTTGAAGGAAATTTAGTTGATGGTCCATTACAAGTAATTAAAAAGAATGCAGATGCTCCAGGAAATTTTGGAGATTATACTGTTGGTTTAGATCCTTTAGATCCAGCATCTGGAGCTAGAATATT
Organism: Sphingobacteriales bacterium; assembly: GCA_038209155.1. GTDB lineage: Bacteria > Bacteroidota > Bacteroidia > Sphingobacteriales > Sphingobacteriaceae > JBBQYA01. The sequence goes on from JBBQYA010000039.1 coordinate 24,077, forward strand.
AGTAGGAAGACAAACTTCTACTACTTTCTCATCATTAAATGTATCGTATGTAAATGATTCTTCTTGGGCTACTGTAGATGGAATTATGAATGTTCCACCAATTGTAGTTAATCCGGGAGCTACTATGAATTCTATAACTGGAATTATGTATTTTGGATTTAACAACTTAAAACTATTACCAAGAAATAATGCAGATGTAGTAAATTACAATCCGGCTGTGGGCGTAAATTCATTTTATGCTAAAAACAGTTTTGTATCTACTTATCCAAATCCTGTTTCTGAAATGGTGACATTATCTTATCAATTACCAACCGAAGCTAGAAATGCTCAAGTAGTTGTTTTTGATATAATGGGTAGAAAAGTTAGAAATCAAAATTTAACGGGTATTGAAGGTAAAACTGAAATTTCTGTGATTGATTTAGCCAATGGAACTTATGTTTACCAAGTTCAAAGTGCAAATACGGGTGTATTAGCGTATGGTAAATTGACGGTTACTAAATAATAAAATTTATTTTTTTAATAAAAGCCTCTTATCTGATTAGATAAGGGGCTTTTTTGTTTAATGTATGAGGGAAATACAAATGAAAACAATCTTGTTGTTTTTCGAATTTTATTTGCATTATATTTGGTAAACGATTTTAAATTAATCTCAAATAACTAAAACTACCGTTATGAAAAAAAATCTTTACTTAATTCTATTTTTATTTTTGTTTAGCGCAAAAAGCTTTGCCTCTCATGTTAATGGCGGAGATTTATCTATGCGACACTCTCCTGTTGCAAATAATGCCAATAGATATGAAATAACATTTAAGCTTTTCAGAGACATTAACGGAATTGCGTTAAATCCAAATTTGACATCAACAATTTGCCAGAAAAGTACTAATGCAATTAAGCTAAACGTAGTTCTAAGCTTAGTAAGTTCATCATATTTAGTTTATAATAATCTAGATTCTGTATACTTTCCAACTAATGTTGATGAGATTCAAATGGGTATTTATAAGGGATATGCAACATTAAATTCTAGTGACTATAATAGTGAAATTGGCTATTATATATATCTTTTAGAATCCTCAAGAAGTATGGGTGTTCTAAATTATCTATCAGATAGTGATTATGCTCAATTCTATATGGAATTTCCTTCATTAGCACTTTACCCCACTTACCAATCTCCAGTTTATACTACTGATCCTAATTTATTAATGATAAATGGCGTATCATTTAATACGAATTATAATGCAACTCAGCAAAATGGAGATTCTCTAAGTTTTGAATCAGTTTATCCATTAGGTGAAGGATTAAATGGCCGAGATAATAATCCGATTTCTTTTAATCCAGGATATAATTTTTTTACTAATATTATGAATTCCATTCCAGTGTCTGGTGAAGATATTATTGAAGTTAAAACTGGAAATATAAATCTTACTCCTTTGGCAACTGGAAAATATTTATTGGCTTTCAGAGTTTCACATTTTGATACAGCAGGAACCAAGATTCCTGTTAAGATTGGTGAAATTAGAAGAGAATTTATTTATGATGTATATGTTCCCAAAACCGTTGGTATTAATTCTACTTATGCTAAAAACAGCTTTGTATCTACTTATCCAAATCCTGTTTCTGAAATGGTG
>JBBQYA010000040.1:0-23651 GCA_038209155.1 Sphingobacteriales bacterium
TCTACGGCAACACCTTCTCGCAAAAATTCTGGATTAGATACTACATCAAATTCTACTGCATTACCAGTTTCTGCCATCGATTTTTTAATCGCATCAATCACTTTTTCTGCTGTGCCTACTGGAACTGTACTTTTATCTACAATTACTTTATAATCTTTTATCAATCGACCAATATCCGCAGCTGCACCCAATACATAAGATAAATCTGCTGAGCCATCTTCACCTGGAGGAGTTGGTAAGGCAAGAAATATAATCTTAGCATCCACAAGTGCTTCCGAAAGGTTGGTTGTAAACTTTAATCTTCCTTGCTCTACATTTCTGTGAAACAAAATCTCAAGTCCTGGTTCGTAAATTGGAACTACACCCGATTGCATTTTTTCTACTTTTTCTACGTTAATATCAACACAAATAACTGTGTTTCCCGTTTCAGCAAGGCAAGTTCCTGTCACTAAACCTACATATCCGGTTCCGATAACTGCTATTTTCATTAAATAAGGCTGTTTTAAATTAAATTAGTATAATTGAAATTGAATAAGTTGCGAATATAGTTATTTAAGAATATTCTAATTTATTAAAGCAAAAGTTTAACATTTGCATAATATTATAAACCCTGTTTCTTACTACATTTATGAGATCGTTTCGCACTTTGTACCTTATTTTCTTTATTTTGTTTCTTAAAATCGATGCTTTTTCTCAAAAAAGTTTGAGAGACTCTAGTATAAATTTTTCCATTGTATCGGTAAGTTACGGTTATCAAGTTTCTGGCGGAGATTTACAAAAACGATTTGGCAATAGTTCATCCATCGGTGTAGAATATATGATGAAGACTCAAAGCAATTGGCTTTTTGGATATCGTTTCAATTTTATATTTGGTAATAATGTGAAAGAAGATTCGCTTTTTAAAAAAATAGGAACAAATGAAGGTTTTGTTATTTCTAAAAACGGTAGATATTCTGACGTGCGTTTGTATGAGCGTGGCTATGAAACAGGAATTAAAGTAGGCCGATTATTTCCAACCGGCTTACCAAATAAAAATAGTGGAATAATGGCAACGGTTGGCATAGGATTTTTAGAACATAAAATACGAATTGAAAACATTGGGAACGATGCTATTCAATTGGGAAAAGAATATCGAAAAGGATACGATAGACTTACGAATGGCCTGCAATTGAACCAATTCCTAGGTTATTTATTTATGGATAATAGAAAATTTATTAATTTGTATGCTGGAGTAGAATTAAGTCAAGCTTTCACCCAAAATAGAAGAAGCTTTAATTTTGATACCAAAACAAAAGACACTACAAAAAGGATGGATGCTTTAACAACTTTTAGAATTGGTTTTATTTTACCACTCTATCCGCGTGCACCAGATCAATTTTATTATCGATAAAAATGATTTTTATTTACAATTTTGGTATTCAGCTGTATTATTGGCTTATAAAATTTTTTTCATTTTATAATTCAAAAGCGAAATTTTGGATAGATGGCAGAGAAAATCAAAAGCATCTTTTTGATTTAAAAGCAAACGTCAATGATGATTGGGTTTGGTTTCATTTTGCTTCTTTAGGCGAATTTGAGCAAGGAAGATCTGTTTTAGAACTATTTAAAAAAGAGAATAATTCTTATAAAATAGTGGTGAGTTTTTTTTCACCTTCTGGTTTTGAAAACAAAAAAAACTATCCTTTAGCTGATTTTATTTGCTATTTGCCATTGGATACTCAAAGTAATGCAAAAAAATTTATTGATCATTTCAACCCTAAATTCGTGGTTTTCACTAAATATGAATATTGGTTTCATTATTTTAATGAATTACACAAAAAAGAAATACCCATTTATTTAATTTCTGCAATTTTCAGAAAAGAGCAGATTTTTTTTAAATGGTATGGTTCGCTACATCGAACCATATTAGGAATGGTTTCGCATTTTTTTGTTCAAGATCAACATTCAAAAATACTTTTACAGAGCTTGGGAATTAACAATTCTTCGGTAAACGGGGATACACGTTTTGATCGTGTTTTTGAAACTGCGAGTAGCAAAGATTTTAATTTTCCATTTCAATTAATAAATGGAAATAAAATATTCATTGGAGGCAGCACTTGGAAAAAAGATGAAGAAATAATTTTAGATTTAGTTCAATCTGAAATAAAAAATATAAATTTTATCATTGTTCCGCATGAGATAGATGCAGAAAATATCATTAGGATAAAAGAATTGTTTTCTAATAAATCAATTTTATATAGCGAGATTTTAAAAAGTAAAGAAATAAAAGAATTGCCAAAAATCTTAATTGTTGATAGTATTGGATTATTGTCAAAACTTTATAAAATAGCTGACTTTACATATATTGGAGGAGGTTTTGATAAAGGAATTCATAATATTTTAGAAGCAGCTGCCTTTGGAAATCCAATAATTTTTGGGCCTAAGAATCAAAAATTCAAAGAAGCTCAAGATCTCAAAAAAGTAAATGCAGCATTTGAAATAAATAGTGACAAAGAATTAAAAGAAATAATCAATATTTTAAATAATGATATTGAAGTTTATAAAAAAGCATCTGAAGAATCATTAAAATATATTAGCAAAAATATTGGCGCCAGCAGAATTATTGTAAGTGCATTAAAAAAAAACATAAAATAAATGCCAATTAAAAGGATTAGGAAAAGAATTAGAAAAATTATTTCTCCATTAAGGAGATTTTTACATTCGAATCAGAGTAGTGGATTAATACTATTAGCTGCTGTGGTTGTTTCGTTAATCTGGGCAAATAGTTCTAATTCTAGTCATTATTTTAATCTCTTAAATTCGGAGTGGGGAATAAACATTTCATCATTTTCATTAATTAAAACTACTGAACATTGGATTAACGATGGTCTAATGTGTTTCTTTTTTTTAATGGTGGGCTTAGAAATAAAGCGTGAATTAATTATAGGAGAATTATCTGAAATTAAACAAGCTTCTTTACCCATAATTGCTGCTTTGGGTGGCATGATAATTCCTGCGTTGTTTTATATTGTTATAAATTTAAATTCTGATGCTAAATCTGGTTGGGCTATTCCTATGGCAACAGATATTGCGTTTGCATTAGCTATATTGGGATTGTTGGGAAAAAGAATTCCACTTTCTTTAAAAATATTCCTCGCAGCATTAGCTATTGTTGATGATTTAGGTGCAATTTTAATTATTGCTATATTTTATACAGAAACCATTTCTTTCACCTATTTATTGGGTGCTGGAGTTTGCGTTTTATTTTTAATTGCTTTAAACTATTTTAAATTTTATAAAATAGTTTATTACATACCATTTGGAATTATTTTGTGGTTTTGTATATATAAATCTGGCATTCATGCGACTATTGCTGGAGTTTTATTTGCATTCACAATACCTATGGAAAAAGAAGAAAATTCAACTTTAATAAGACTTGAAAACTTTTTGCATACACCGGTTAATTATTTTATTATGCCAATTTTCGCCATGGCAAATACTGGAATAGTTCTAAGTCCAGAATTATTCAAACAACTATTAAGTCCTTTAGGATGGGGAATTTCAGCTGGATTAATTGTAGGCAAACCATTAGGAATCAGCTTGTTTTCTTACTTTGCTATTAAGTTTAAATTGGCAGTCTTGCCTTTAAAAGTAAATAAAAGACAACTTTTAGGAGTTGGAGTTTTAGCCGGAATTGGTTTTACGATGTCTGTATTTATCGCATTACTTTCCTTTAAAGATTTAGAACATCAAAACATTGCAAAACTCAGTATTTTATTAACTTCTATAGTTGCGGGCGTACTAGGATCAATTATTTTACTTTACTCAACTAAAAAAGTGATATCTAAAAGTGAAAATGGCAATTAAGAAATATTATGATAAACTGCTTGCACATCATCATCGTCTTCAAACTTGTCAATTAATTTCATCACTTCTTCTTCTTGCTCTTCGGTTAAATCAATGGTAGTATTTGGAATTCTTTGCAATTCTGCACTTATAATGGTCATTCCTTTTGTATCTAAAGCTTTTAGCATGCCACCAAAATCAGAAAATTCTGTATAAACACAAATATTTCCATCTACTTCAAAAACTTCATCTGCACCAAAATCAATTAATTCTAATTCCAAATCATCGATTGATTGATTTTCACCTGATAACATAAAAACTCCTTTCCTCGAAAAAATAAAATCTAAAGAACCATTTTTTCCTAACACACCGTCATTGCGCGTGAAATAACTTCTTACATTTCCTACTGTCCTATTTAAATTATCTGTAGCACATTCTATTAAAATAGCAATTGCATGAGGGCCATAACCTTCATAAACCAATTCTTCGTAACCTTTAGAGTCTTTTTCTGATGCTCGTTTTATAGCAGCATCAATCCGATCTTTCGGCATACTCACTCCTTTGGCATTATTTACTGCTGTTCGCAACCTAGGATTTGAGTCTACACTTGGTCCAGACTGTTTCACAGCCATAGCAATTTCTTTACCCAATCGAGTAAATGCTTTAGACAATCGGTCAAATCTTTTGGCTCTTCTACCCTTTCTAAGTTCGTATGCTCTTCCCATAGTTAAACTTTTTCTTCGTTTTTCAAATTCAATAACATTTCTGAAGTGAGTTTATTTAAATCAAATTCTGGTTTCCAATTCCAATCTTTTTTAGCGTAAGAATCATCTATGCTTTGTGGCCAAGAATCTGCAATTTCTTGGCGAGGATCTGAATTAGCATAAGTAATTTCAAATTCGGGTATTTCTTTTTTAATGGATTCTGCAAGTTCTGCTGGTGAAAAACTTGTACCCGAAATATTGTAAGAAGATCTAATGGTTAAATTTTCTGCTGGCGCATGCATTAAATCCAATGTTGCTTTCAAAGCGTCTTCCATATACATCATTGGTAATGTAGTGTTTTCAGATAAAAAACTTTCGAATTTTCCATTCTTAATTGCTTCATGAAAAATATGAACTGCATAATCTGTTGTTCCACCACCTGGATCAGATTTCCAACCTATAATTCCTGGATATCTTAAACTTCTAACATCTAATTTGTATTTATTAAAATAATATTCACACCATCTTTCACCTGCTAATTTACTAAAACCATATACCGTATTAGGATCCATCGTACAATATTGTGGCGTATTTATTTTTGGAGAATTAGGTCCAAAAACTGCAATAGAACTAGGCCAATATACTTTTTGCACTTTATATTCTAATGCAAAATCCAAAATGTTTATTAAACCTTGCATGTTTAATTCCCACGCTTTTTTTGGCTTTTGTTCGCCCGAAGCCGAAAGTAATGCTGCTAACAGATAAAATTGAGTGGGTTTATATTTTTCAACTAAGTTTTTAAGGTTGTGAGTATCCAAAACATTGGAATATTCAAAAGGACCACCATTTAACGTATCATAGTCTGGTTCTTTAATATCGGATGCAATCACATTTGCACCGCCATAAATTCCTCTCAGTTTTGCAACTAGTTCAGTACCAATTTGTCCATTGGAACCAATTACAATGATCGATTCTTTCTTCATTTTGTATTCTATTCGTGCCGAAATATTGAGGATATCAATTTCGAGCGGTTAATATTAGGACTTCAAATGTAGAAATTCAATGTGGAATACAAAAATTAGTTTAAAGGTTTTTCGACTAGCAAAAACATTGCTGTTAGAAGATATATTTTGACTTTTAATAAATATTAATTGCATCTAAATCAATTTATATTTTAACGATAAATGATACAAAATAAATTGTAAAAAAGAATTGATGGTCAAAATTTATTTGCCAACACACAAGTCTTTTTAAACTTTTTAATATCCCCATCCAAAGCAAAAGTCTCAAAATAAACTATGTAAACCCCTGCTTTTACTTTTTGATTATCATCGTCTTCGCCTTTCCAACTGTATGTACCTGTTTCGGCAATCAAATCATTGGAAGCTATCTTCTTGATTTTTCTTCCTTCCATATCAAAAACAGTGATATTTGCAGTCAGATTCGCATCATTTATATTGAAACGAATAATTAATTCGTCGTCTCGCCCATCTCCATCAGGCGAAAATACCTGCGGTTCTATCTGTATTTCATCCTCCAATTTTTTAAGTTCTCTAGCTTGGGAGTTTTTATACCCTGGTGTTGCAAACCCAACCGTTGTAGCTGCAGAATTCCAATTACTTTTATTTTGAGTTTTTTCACCAAAACTAATTCTCTCTAAAGAAACACCCTCTGTATTATCTAAAAGTGGAAAATGATCTTTATCTGAATAATTATATTGATCGATTCTCCTATTTTTTGAAAGTAAAATTACTCTACCCTCATCATCATTCAAAGAAGGCATACTTGCAATTTGAATGAAATTTTCATTGTTTTCAGTAAAATAACTAGAGATAATATTCTGAATATTTGGACTTAAAACAGCATATTTCTTCGGCATTAGAAAAAATTGATTATTACTAATTTGCTTTTCACTACCTACAGAATCCAAATCTGTTGCATTAGCAATATTAATTTCTGATAAGTCAATTACATTCTCGCTATTATTATAAATTTCTACAAAATCACTTCCTCCAGTTTTCGGATTAAATAAAATTTCATTAATTAATAAATCTCCAATATTGACTGGCAAAGCTAATAAAACATTAACTGGATTAATTGAAACAGGCTTTCCAGTACAATCTGCGAAATCGAAAAATTGTATATTATAGGTGAAACCTCGAATAAACTTTGAAGAAAAAGTTAAAGTGACGGAGGTATTATCTGCAGATGGTAAAGTTGAATTTAATTGAATAAAACCATTAATAACAAAATGAAAAGTTTCAACTAAAGAAGCTTGATTTACAGATTTTGAAAAAGTAAGAGTGACGGAAGAGTCGTTTTCAATTTTAACATTTGTGATACGTAAAGTAGTTGTATCACTCAATGGAGCATTTACACTATTTATAAAACCAGGAGTTCCTCCTAAAATATTTTCAGATGCTTTCCAATTATTTAAACCTGAGCAAGTACTAAATTCATCTATTCTTTCTAAGGTAAAACCACCATCACTTTTTAAAGGATCTCTATACCAATCATCTGTATAGCTTAATTGATCAATTGTATTCCCTATTTTATCCTTTAAAACAACAAAATCTGAAGCATTATTTAAAGATGGAAAAGAACTTACTCCAATTACATTTGGGTATGCTGCAAAAAGTGAAACATCAGAAATATCACACACAATGGCAAAACCTTTTTCAGAAATAGAACCTCCTTTAAAAGTTGCAGTACTGCTAGCATCAGAAAAAGTAACGCCCTTTAATGCTACAGATGCAATTCCGAAATTATATAATTCAATAAATTCTGCATTGGGTAGGCCACTGGAGACATCAGGATCTGGGTATAATTCATTGATCAACAAAGTTATTTCTCCTGTGGGAATACCAGATATTGTAAAATTAAATTGGCTAGTATCAATTTCATTTCCACCACAATCTGTAATATTTTTTAGCTTAATCTTATAGTTTCCTATTATTAAATTTTGATTAATTGTTAAAATAAAATTTCCATTATCGTTAGTAATAATATTAATCAAAACAATTGTTCCGAATGGATCTATCAATTGATAATTAGAAATCATTTTCGCGGCTGTAGTATCTGGAATTTTAGAAAATGAAATTAGTAATTCAGTGGCGGAAATAGCCGTTAAAGAAACTATTTTCAATTTAGCAGTATCGGTATTGATGGCAAAAACTGAATTTTGAATTCCCGGTGTTCCTCCAATAATTGAATTGGACGCATTCCAATTTTCTGCTTGGTTACAATTAGAAAATGGATCAATTTTTTCTAAAGAATATCCTCCACCCTTCTTAATTGCATCTCTATACCATGAATCGGCATAAGTTACTTTATTTAAGATAGTTCCATTAGGATCTGTTAAACTTAAAACATCCCCAGCATTATTTAAAGATGGAAATGGACTTATCCCTTTCACTTTTCCGAAAGGTGAAAAAAGCGCTGTATCTGCAATTGGACAAATAATTAAATAACTATTTGCATCTATACTCCCATTCGTAAATATGAAGGTTGATGTAGGATCAGAATATTCTAAACCGTTTAGTAAAACCGTAGAATTAGAAGTATTAAATAATTCAATAAATTCCTTTTCTGGCAATCCAATTACAGGACTTGGATCTGCAAATATTTCATTGATAATTATCGGAAAACTGCTTATTGGATTTGATTGAATTTCAAATGTGTAAAATTGCAAACTATCTATTTTACCGCCAGCACAATCAGATATTCCAAAGAAAAAAATTTTATAAATGTCTGGTAATAAAGTATTTTGAAATAGTATTTGTAAGATATCATTGTTTGCATTTACAGACAAAATTCCTTGCTCTTGATTTAATGAGTTTACAATTCTATAGTTTTGAAGAGTAGAAATAGATGAACTATCAGGTACTTTATTTAATATAATTCTTAATTCATCTTTTGCGATTACAATAATCGAATCTGGTTTTATTTTAATTAAATCTAGGTTAGGATCAAATACAGAATTAACTTTTCCTGGAGTTCCTCCGATATTTGCATTAGAGCTATTCCAATTTTGATAATTTTTACAAATAGAAAATGGGTCTATTCTTTCTAAAGTGTAGCCTCCGTTTGCTTTTACTGTACTTCTATACCAATTCAAATTATAATTGACTTGATCTATTACTATTCCAGTATTATCTTTTAGAGAAATAGAATCTCCAGTGTTATTTAATGATGGAAAAGTAGTTAAACCCAAAACATCTCCATATATCTTATAACTATTTGTATCAGCTCTAGTAGTTAGAATTAAATATTCTCCACCATTAATTATTGTATTTCCAAATGTATAAGTACTGGTTGCATCACTGTATTTAAATCCATTTAAATTTACAGGCTGATTGCTCGTATTATATAATTCAGCAAATTCTGTAGCAGGAAGCCCAATAGTTGGAGATGGATCTGCGAATAATTCATTGATCACAATAGAATTGTTTGTTACTACAATTGAATAGGTAAAATTTGCAGTATTATTGACAGAAATTGTATTTCCAGCTAAATCTTTTACATTAGACACAGTTACTAAATAATTGCCTACAGCTAATTCCTGAGCTAATTCCAACTCCATTACAGAATTGTTAGCTCCAGAAAAAGCCACAATAATTGGATTTCCAATTCCAGAAATAGTATAGTTAGATATATTTAAAGCACTCAGACCTTCTAACGCTTCATTAAAATTTAATTGAACTTTAATCCCATCATTAGTTGCAGCAGAAATCAAATTTGGTGGAGTAGTATCAGCTGCTAAAACGGAGATAGAAAGATTATCAAAAATAAATTTGTCACTTCTAGTTGCTGTGTAAATTGCTCTTACTCCGAAAAAAGATGAAATAGAATGTGTCGCATCATTTACAGTTCCTTCTAGTTGAAAATTATTAGTAAATGTATCGTCAGATTCTAAGGTCCAAAGTCCTAAATTATCTCTGCTGATTCTAATTTGCGATTTCACCGTATCGGTGACACTACGAATATGTGGTGCACCATCAATTATTTTTGTAATAGTTGTACCTGTTTGTCTAAATAAATCATAAGAATCTGTATTACCTGATTCACCAATTAGCAAAAAATAACCATTTAAAGAATTTTCCAAATCTGCATTATTGGAGGCCAAATAAATTCTCATTTGATTTCCAGTAGATGGATCAAAATTCATCTGAAAATCAAAAGTCCAAAGAGTATTATTAAGTGAAATGTTAGCTGTGCTTAAATAAACAGATTGAGCAGAGGCACTCAAGTTAGTTTGCAATTGCAAATTTGGATTGATCTGAAAACCACCTATATCTCCCGCCCAGCTCGGGTTTGAATTAAAGTCTCCATCCGAAAAATTATCAATAACTTGAGCATTAGCCTTAAAATAAAAAGTAATAAGGATAAACAAAAATATCTTTTTCATATTTGTAGATAGAACAATAGGTTAAACGAAAATAGTAATTTTACTAATAATTCTATATATTCTTATTGTTAACTTTTTATTAAAAAATTAAATGAAAATTGCTGTAATTGGGGCTACAGGCTTGGTTGGATCAACTATGTTGAAGGTTTTGGAAGAGAGAAATTTTCCAGTAACCGAACTTATTCCAGTAGCTTCTGAAAAAAGTATAGGTAAATCTATTGAGTTTAAAGGAGAAAAGTATAAAATTATAAGTATAGAAAATGCTATTGCAATGAAACCATCGATTGCAATTTTTTCTGCTGGTGGTTCTATCTCCTTAGTAGAAGCTCCTAAATTTGCAGCAGTTGGAAGTACAGTAATCGACAATTCTTCGGCCTGGAGAATGGATTCTTCAAAATGCTTAATAGTTCCAGAGGTTAACGCAAATATTTTAACGAAAAATGATAAAATAATAGCCAATCCAAATTGCTCTACAATTCAATTAGTAATGGTTCTTCAACCTTTACATAAAATTTTTAAAATCAAAAGAGTTGTGGTATCCACTTATCAATCCGTAACTGGAACCGGTGTAAAAGCAGTCAACCAATTAATGAATGAACGTAAAGGAATTCAAGGAGAAATGGCTTATTCCTATCCAATTGACTTAAATGCAATTCCGCAAATAGATTCATTCACAGAAAATGGATACACAAAAGAGGAAATGAAAATGGTGAATGAAACGATGAAAATAATGCAGGACAATTCAATAAGACTTACATCAACTACCGTTAGAATTCCAGTGATAGGTGGGCATTCAGAATCAGTAAACATTGAATTCGAAAATGATTTTGAATTAAAAAAAATTAGAGAAATACTTGAAAATGCTGCTGGAATAGTGGTAGAGGACGAAATAGAAAAGCAAAAATATCCGATGCCCATAAATGCTCAAGGAAAAGATGAGGTTTTTGTGGGACGAATACGGAGAGATTTCAGTAGAGATAAAGCATTAAATTTGTGGATTGTAAGCGATAACTTAAGAAAAGGGGCAGCAACAAATGCAGTTCAAATTGCAGAATACTTACATGAAAATAATTTGTTAGAAAATTTAGACTAAAAAAGATTGGTAAATAAAGAAAAGAGAATTGTAGTAATTGGAGCTGGAATAGCTGGTATTGCTGTCGCTATTCGTTTACAACTAAAAGGTTTTGCGGTAATTGTATTAGAAAAAAATAGTTATCCAGGAGGCAAATTAAGTGAAATAAAAGAAAATGGGTTTCGATTTGATGCTGGTCCATCTCTTTTTACTATGCCACATTTTGTAGATGAATTATTTATCTTATCAGGGAAAAACCCAAGAGATTATTTTAATTACACGAAATTAGAAGAAACCTGCGAATACTTTTATTCAGATGGAACTAAAATAACAGCATTTTCAGATTTAGAAAAATTCGGTTTGGAAATCGAAAACAAAACTAAAGATACTTCCAATTCCATTCAGAATTTTTTTAACAAATCAAAAGCAATATTTGAAATTACAAACCCTGTTTTTCTAACAAAATCTCTTCATAAATTACAAACTTATTTATCTTTATCTACCTTAAAATCTTTATTACGATTTAATGAAATTAATGCTTTTCAGACTATGAATGTAGCAAATGAAAAACATTTTTCTGATCCAAAAACTATTCAATTTTTTAATAGATATGCAACCTATAATGGATCAAATCCTTACCAAGCACCTGCCACTTTAAATGTTATTCCACATTTAGAACATCATTTTGGTGCGTTTTTCCCTACTGGAGGAATGGTTGAAATAACCAACTCATTAGTAAAATTAGCTGAGGAATTGGGTGTAAGTTTTAATTATAATTCAGAAGTGAAAAAAATTAAATTAATTGGAAATTCAATTTCTGGAATTGAAACAAACAAAGATTTAATTGAAACCAACATAATTATAGCTAATACAGATGTTCATAGCATTTATAAAAATTTACTACCAGAAATCAAAATTAAAAAGAAATTAAAAATACAAGAGCCTTCTAGTTCTGCTCTCATTTTCTACTGGGGAATTAAAAAAGAATTCAAAGAATTAGGTTTGCACAATATCTTTTTTTCTAACAACTATTCGGATGAGTTTTCCCGAATCTTCGATAAAAAATCTGTAAGTAATGATCCAACAGTTTATTTAAATATTAGCTCAAAATACAAAAAAGACGATGCCCCAATTGGCTGCGAAAATTGGTTCACCATGATCAATGTTCCTTATAATTCTGGACAGGATTGGGGAAAAATAATTATGGAAGCCAGAAAAAATATAATTAGAATACTAAATGAAAGATTGAATATCAATACTGAAACACTCATTGTTTCAGAAAGTATTTTAGATCCAATTTTAATTGAAAAGAGAACTTCTTCAAACAAAGGAGCATTATATGGAAATAGTAGCAACAATAAGTTTGCTGCATTTCTTCGTCATCCCAATTTTTCAAAAGAAATTAAGGGCTTGTACTTTTGCGGGGGAAGTGTACATCCAGGTGGAGGAATTCCCTTGGCATTATTGTCTGCTAAAATTACATCAGATTTAATAAAATGATAGAAGCAAAACCTTCGTATTCTTTTCAAAAGCTTTTTTCTTTTTATTTGAGAATTAAGTTTTCTAACAATTTTCATAAAGTAGAATTTAATCAAATAGCAATAGATCCAAACAAAAGTTTATTGATTTTAGCTAATCATATTAGTTGGTGGGATGGCTTTTTATTATTTAATATCAACAGAAAACAATTTAATAAAAACTTTCATGTGATGATGATGGAAGAACAATTAAAAAAATTAAATTGGTTTAGAAAATTAGGTGCTTATTCCATAAAAAAAAATACTAAGGAAATTATAATTAGCTTAAACTACACTTCAGAATTATTGAAAAATAAAAAAAATATGGTTTTGCTCTTTCCATCTGGGGAAATTCACTCACAGCAAGAAATTAACACTTTCTTTGGCTCAGGAACTGAAAGAATTCTAAATAATTTTACTAATGAAGTTCAAGTTTTGGCAGCAATATCCTTTATAGACTATGGATCCAATCCAAAACCAAGTGTAATTACCTATTTAGATTTCATAAATAAATCTGATACTATGAATTTAGCAGATTCTTTTAAAGCTGTTTATTTAAAAAGTAGAGAAAAACATTTAAATAGAATTATTTAAAATGATATTAATTTATTTATTACTTATTTTTTTATGTTTAAGATTTTGCATCACCTTATTCAATTTTTTATCCCAACCTTTTTTACCTCCATCTCCTAAACTTTATGACGATTTAGTTTCCATATTAATTCCTGCCAGAAATGAGGAAAATAATATTTTAGAACTGTTAAAATCGATTAACAATTCAACTTATAAGAATTTAGAAATCATCATTGCTGATGATGGATCTACAGATGAAACTTTTTCAATTGTTTCTAACTATATATTGGATAAACCTAATTTTACCATTTTTAAAATTGAAACGTTACCCGATGGCTGGTTAGGAAAAAATCATGCATGCTTTCAATTAGCTAAAAGAGCCCAAGGATTTTATTTTTTATTCTTGGATGCCGACGAAATCATAGTATCGTCTGTAATTGATAGCGGAATTCATAGAATAAAAACTAATAAATTACACTTACTTTCACTTTTTTGCGATCAGAAAATGGATTCATTAGGAGAACGATTAGTTGTTCCATTAATGCACTATTTGTTACTTTCTTTATTGCCATTACGCTTAGTATATCTTTCAAAAAATCCTTCTTTCTCTGCAGCAAGTGGTCAATTTATGATGTTTGAGGCAGAGCATTATAAAAAAGAACAATGGCATGAACAATTAAAAAATTATGTGGTAGAAGATGTTGCAATAATTAAGTTAATGAAAACTGAGCTTTTTAGAACGGAAACTTTATTAGCCAACAGATTTGTAAAATGCAGAATGTACACTGGTTTTAATGATGCATTAAATGGATTTAGCAAAAACTTATTAGCAGGATTTAACTATAATTTAGGTGCACTTACATTTTACTTTATTTTAATTTATTTTGGATTTATTGCTTTACTATTTTTTCCAATTTGGTTTAGTATTTTTGCTTTGACCCTGATAATTGGAATTCGAATTATGATTTCAATAATTAGCCATCAAAATATTATTTACAATTTGATTTTGCACCCTCTTCAAATGACTTCTTTTGTTATAGTAGCAATATTGTCAGTAAAAAAATATATTCAAAAAAATATTGTGTGGAAAGGCAGAAAAATACAACCTGGATGAAAATAACCAAACAAAATTCTATAATTTTTATCATTATACTTTTTCATTTAGTAGGCATTATTGGATATTTATTTTTTGATCAGGTAGGTATATTTAAAAAACTTACACCTTGGCATTTGATATTTATGTCCTCCTTATTAATCATATCTCAACCAGAAAAGAACAAGGGGTTTTATTTATTTTTGATATTGACTATTCTAGCTGGTTTTATCATTGAATATTTTGGTGTCCACACAGGTGCTCTTTTTGGTGAATATAAATACGGCGAAACTTTAGGGCTTAAGCTTGCTGAAGTTCCATTGGTAAAAGGTATAAATTGGTTTTTGGTGACTTATAGTACGGGTATGTTGGTAAATTCTTTTGGATTTAAAAATATTTTAATTAAGTGTTTTATTGGTTCCTCGTTGATGGTTTTATTGGATTTTTTTATAGAACCTGTAGCCATAAAATATGATTATTGGACATGGATTTCCGGTCAAATTCCAATGCAAAATTATTATGCTTGGTATGTTTTTTCCTTTTTATTTATGGGAATATTTTTTTTGATACCATTTAAAAAAGAAAACTCAGCGGGAATTTGTATGTATTTAACACAATTAATATTTTTTATCGTTCTATCCTTATAAATTTGCAATTAGTAAAATAAAAAATGTACAACCTTCAAGTTACCATTGATCAAGAATCAGGATTTTGTTTTGGAGTAGTCTATGCAATAGATATGGCTGAGGAAATTCTTGCAGAACAGGGTTATTTGTACTGTTTAGGTGATATTGTACACAATGACGAAGAAGTAGAACGTTTAAAAGCAAAAGGATTAAAGATAATTTCCCACGATGATTTAATTCATTTAAAAAATGAAAAAGTTTTAATTCGTGCACATGGCGAAGCTCCAGAAACTTACAAAATAGCTTTGGAAAATAACATAATATTAATAGACGCTTCCTGCCCAGTAGTTCTTAAATTACAAAATAGGATAAAAAATTCATTTGATGATGATGAACAAATATTAATTTACGGTAAACATGGTCATGCGGAAGTAATTGGTTTGCAAGGGCAAACAAATGGAGAAGCAATCGTTTTTCAAGATATCGCGGAATTAGACACATTGGAATTACCGAAAAAAATTACCCTTTACAGCCAGACTACAAAAAGTACGGACAAGTTTTATGCTATAAAAGACGAATTAATAAGCAGAGGTCATGAACTTAAAGCGAATGACACCATCTGTAGGCAAGTTTCAAATAGAGATGAAGAACTTAGAAAATTTGTCAAAGATTTTAATAAAATAATTTTTGTTTCGGGGAGAAAATCCTCCAATGGCAAAATTTTGTACGAAGTGTGTAGAAAGTATAATCCTAATACTTTTTTTATTTCTTCCAGTAGTGAAATTGGTAAAAGTATGTTTGACGAAAATGATAAAGTTGGAGTTTGTGGCGCTACCTCTACGCCAATGTGGCTGATGGAACAAGTAAAAGAAAAACTATTACAAATTTAATTTAAATAGTCTTTAAAAATTGAAAAAAATTATTTCAAAATCTAATGCAGGAGTTTACATTGCATTAACTATAATTATTTTATGGTGTGCAAGTCTAGGATTTTTTCTATCAAATCCATTGCCTTCAAATTTGTTTTTATTGCTATTATTCGTTTTGATTCAAACGCATCTCTACACTGGTTTATTTATAACTGCACATGATGCGATGCATGGAACAGTAAGTTCTAATAAAATTATTAATAATGGAATTGGGAAATTGGTAACATTTATGTATGCTCTTTTTTCCTACACTAAACTATTCCAAAAACATCACCAACATCACAAAGAGGTACACACAGAGAATGATCCTGACTATTACGAAGGCAACTTTTTTATTTGGTATTTTTATTTTATTAAAAGATATTTAACTATTTGGCAAGTGTTAGCTATGGCTATAATTTTCAATATTTTAGCAATTTGGATTCCTGAAAAAAATTTAATTTTGTTTTGGGTGTTACCATCATTATTAAGCACATTACAATTATTTTATTTTGGCACTTATTTACCGCATCGCGGTGAGCACACCAACATACACCAATCAAAAACTCAAAATAAAAATCATTTTATTGCCTTCATAACTTGTTATTTCTTCGGATATCATTTTGAACATCATGATAAACCTTGGACACCTTGGTGGAAATTATATCAATTAAAATAATCAAATCTTAAAGAAAGTTAGATTATGCATAAATAATTGTAATGATTATAGTATTTAAAAATAATTCTTGATTTGGAATTTTATATTGAATTTATTAAACAATAAATTGTTTTTTAAGTTAACAAATTACCTCAATTAATCTACTTCTGGCAGTAATTATGAATAACATTTTTAAATTTTTTATTTTCCTTATACTGTTATTTCCATTATCCATATTTGCTCAGACGGGTGTCATAAAGGGAAAAGTAAATAACTCATTAAGTAATGAATCTTTGTTTGGTGTTTCAGTTGCAATCCAAGGCACTTCAATAGGAACAGTTACTGATATAAATGGGAATTACGAATTAAAAGATTTAAAACCAGGTTATTATAATCTTGATGTTATTTACATTGGTTATAAACGTCAAACAGTTTTTGAAATTCAGGTAAGTAATGCCAAGGTGGCAATTATAGATATTGCGATTGAAGAAGAAACAGAAAATATAAATGAAGTAGAAATTCAAGCAGCAGCTTTTACAAAACCGCAAGAAAGCCCAGTATCATTACGAACTATTGGAGTTGCAGAAATCAAAAGAAATCCTGGTGGAAACAGAGATATATCAAAGGTAATTCAGTCATTACCAGGGGTTGCAGCTCCAGCAACATTCAGAAATGATATTATTGTTCGAGGTGGGTCTCCAAATGAAAATCGCTTTTTTTTAGATGGTATAGAGATTCCTAATATAAACCATTTTGCAACTCAGGGTGCTTCTGGCGGCCCAGTTGGATTAATCAATGTCGATTTTATAAGAGAAGTTGACTTCTATTCGGGTGCATTTCCTGCAAATCGAGGAAATTCTCTTAGTTCTGTGTTTGAATTTAAACTAAAGGACGGAAATTCGGATAAAATTGGAGCTTCGCTTACTGCGGGTTCGAGTGATTTTGCTTTGGCATTTGAAGGACCCATAGATTCCATAACTACATTTATTGCTTCCTATCGTGTTTCTTATTTACAGGCACTTTTTAAAGTAATTGGTCTCCCTTTTCTTCCACAATATAATGATTTTCAATTTAAAACTAAAACTAAAATTAATGCTAAAAACGAATTAGTACTTTTAGGAATTGGAGCGATAGATCGATTTACTCTTAATCTAGACGCAAACGAAACAGAAGATCAGCGATTTCTTTTAGCAAACCTTCCAGTAAATACTCAAGATAATTATACGATAGGAGCTAATTATAAAAATTATCGTAAAAAAGGATTTAGCACATTGGTAATCAGTAGAAACGCATTAGATAATAGAGCTAGAAAATTTAAAAATAATGATGAAAGTCAAGCTAAAATACTTGATTATTCTTCACAAGAAACGGAAAACAAATTCCGCTTGGAGAACACAAGTAGAGAAAAAAGTTTGAAACTTAATTATGGAATTAGTTTTGAAACGGTAAAATACAGAAGTAAAACTTTTAATGTCACACCTTTCGGAACTAATGATTTTGATTCTAAAATAAACTTCGTTAAGTATGGAATTTTTGCACAAGTAAGTAGAGGATTTATAAAAGAAAGGTTGCAATTATCTGCTGGTTTAAGAACTGATGCTGCAAATTATTCAGATGCATTAAGTAACCTATCAAAACAACTTTCACCACGACTTTCTGCTTCTTATAACTTAACAACTAATTTAAGTGTTAACGCCAATTCAGGTATTTACTATCAATTGCCAGCATTTACGGTTTTAGGATTTCGAGATTTAAATAACCAATTAGTAAACAAATCAGCAGGTTTTATAAGAGTTGCTCATCAAGTATTTGGCATAGAATACAATACTTTAAGCAATTTAAGATTTACAGTTGAATCTTTTTATAAACAATATAGTAATTATCCTATGTTGCAGATATTAGGTGATACAATTCCTTTAGCAAATTTAGGTGCCGATTTTGGAGTTACTGGAAATTTGCCCGTTGCAGGATCTACAAAGGGAAGAAGTTATGGATTGGAGTTTCTTGCTCAACAGAAATTAAATAAAGGATTTTACGGGATTGTTGCCTTAACTCTCGTAAGAAGCGAATTTCAAGATAAAAGAGGAAATTACCGACCATCTGCTTGGGATAGCAAATATATTGTAAGCACTACAGCGGGAAAATTATTCAAACGAAATTGGGAAATTGGAGCAAAATTAAGATTAAGTGGAGGAGCTCCATTTACACCATTCGACGTGGAACAATCTTCCTTAAAATCAAACTTTGAAATTTTCCCACAAGGAATATTAGATTATGATAATTTGAATACTAATCGTTTAAAAACATTTTATCAGGTAGATATTAGAATAGATAAAAAATACCCCTTCAAAAATTTTAATTTTAATGTATTTTTAGATATTCAAAATATTAGCAATAATGTCTATAGTTTGCAACCAAACTTAACAGTAGCTCGAGATGCCGATGGTAATACTCTGACATCAAACACTGACCCTAGCAGATTTCAAACTAAATTAATAGCAAATACTTCTGGAAATGTTTTGCCGAGTTTAGGAATTATAATAGAATATTAATTTAAAATCAATTTGACAATAATTCTGTTATTTTGAATAACAAATATGAATGGAATGAAAGAAAAAAAAGGAGTTTTGATCGTAAATTTGGGAACACCCAACAGCCCAAAAACAAGCGATGTTAGAACTTATTTGAATGAGTTTCTAATGGATGGAAGAGTGATTGACGTAAATGTAATTCCACGATTTATTTTAGTTAAAGGAATTATTGCTCCATTTAGAGGTCCAAAATCTGCCAAAACATACCGTGAAATTTGGTCAGACGAAGGAAGTCCTTTAATGGTTCACAGTCAAAAAAGTTCAATTTTATTACAAGAAAAACTAGGGAATGATTATCGAGTAATTTTGGCAATGCGATATCAAACACCATCCATAGAACAAGCGTTAAAGCAATTTTATGATGAAAGAATTTATGATATTTCTGTAATCCCATTGTTCCCTCAATATGCATCGGCAACCAATAGTTCAGTAAATCAGAAGGTTATGGAAATAGTTGGAAAATGGCAAATTATTCCTAAAATCTCATTTCTAAATAGTTTTCATGATCATCCAAAATTAATAAATGCATTTGCTGCTCGTGGAAAAGAACATGATATAGAATCTTATGATCATATTCTATTTAGTTTTCATGGTTTGCCGCAAAGACATATGCGAAATTCAGATCCAAGTGGCGAGCATTGTGTAAAAGTGAAAGATTGCTGTTTGCAAAAAACAGAAAATAATAAATATTGCTACAGTGCTCAATGCTATCAAACTGCAATGTTGATTGCAGAAGAATTGTCCATTCCAAAAGAGAAATACACCATTTGTTTTCAATCAAGATTAGGAAATGATCCTTGGATTCAGCCGTATACGAGCAAAACTATTAATGAATTAGCAAAACAAGGGATGAAAAAATTGCTAGTTTTTTGCCCAGCGTTTGTTGCAGATTGTTTAGAAACTGTTTATGAAGTAAGTATGGAATATGACGAAGAATTTAAAGAAGCAGGTGGAGAAAAAATACAATTGGTAACCGGCTTAAACGATCATCCTCTTTGGATAGAAACAATGGTTGATTTGGTTCATGAAAATTAAAATTCTAATCCTGAATAATATCTTTTTTAAAATATAATTTTAACATTAAACAAAAAAACCGCCTCATATTCTGAGACGGTTTTTTTATTTAGTTATATTTTAATTATTTCGATTTAGCTATTTCAGCAATTAATTTATCATTTAAAGCTACGTAATCTTCATTACCATCAGCTTTGGCAGTAATTTTTGATGAATTAGCAGATACAGTAGCACCTTTGTAATCTTTCATTTTATTTTGAATTTTTGCCTTCAAATGCATTATCCAATACCCTTTTGCATTTAATTCCGTTGCTTTTGTAGCATACTCCAGCGCTTTATTTAAATCTTTTCCATTTTCAAAATAATAACTTGCTGCCGAATAGTAAGAACTTGCACTTGGCTTAGGATTTAGAGTAGATTCTATACTTGACATTACTTTAGTATCTATGTCGGTGTCAATTTTGAAACCAACTTTGGTTTTTTCCCAACTCAAATTCACCATAGCGGAGTTTGAAGTAAGCTCATCAAATGAAATTGTAAACGATTCTACATTATTAGTTAACATTATCGGTTTTGCAGTAAAACGTATTAAATCTTCTGCTTGCTTGTAATCGCTTCCACCATTTCCAGTAAGATTTTTATGAATAATAAATGTCCAATCAGATTTCCCAGGAATAGTGAAGAGAGCATATTCTCCTGCAGGAAGTTTATTTCCATTAATGGATACTTCCTCCGAAAACGTAATTTTTGTTGAAGCGTTTGCACCCGTTCTCCAAATTTTATCAAAAGGTACAAGATCGCCAAAGATCACTCTTCCTTTTGCAGCCGGTCTTGAATATGATATCGTAATTTCTCCTAAACCTACACTTTGTTTTATGGTAGAAGCAGGACTTGGAGCTGGTGTTTTAATTTGAGATTGTGCAGTATTCACAATCATAAATAGAGCAAAAATGCTGTAGAGAATCTTTTTCATGTTATTTTATTTTTTAGTAATCGTCAAATTTAATAATTTTTCAATATCAAATATGTAAGAAAAAGAACCTCAAAATTTTTTGTTTTAACAAAGAAAGAAATCTAAAATTACGATTTAGCCGTTTTTTTTATTAAAAAATTTAAAAACTGGAATAATCATTAAAAACAGAAATGGAGAAAGAATCCATTGTTTTAAAGATTGAAAAATCAGATTGAACCGCTCTATATGAGTAGTAAGAAATATTCCATAAAGCAAAATCAAAAAAAATGCAGCAATGGAGACTATTATTATTGCAAACTTTACTACGATCTTATCTTTAAAAACCAACCAAATTCCTATACTCGTTAGTGCAATTATAGTGAAGATTGAAATAATAAGTGTATGTAATTTTTGATCAAATAATGCAGAATGAACGGGATGTTTAATAGCATTAAAATCTACGCGAGTAACTAACAAACGATTTAAAGAAAATGTAAAATCTATTAAATAATATTCTGCTGTGTAGCCAGCAACAAATAACAAAAAAGCAATTACAAAAATTACAATAATCTTTGCGAAACCTAAATTTAAATTATTATGATTTGAATTCATCTGTTTTTATCACTTTCACAGCAAATAAATTAACCCAAATCATCCATAATATAAAAATAAACCCATAAACAATTACCGTAAAGGTATATTTATGATTAAATTCTACTAAATGTGGATAATGAATATTTATATATCCTAGATAAATAATTCTTAAAATATTTAAAATAAAAATAGAAAGAATACCTGCTGGTATAAACCACAATTTATCTTTGATTCTTCCTGGAAAAAGTAAAACAAAAACAGAAAATAATACAAATAAAATAAGTCCATTACAATTATGTGCTACACCTAAACCTCGTGCTCCATTTATAAATAAAAAACACTTATCTGTATTGTAAAAAATAACAGTTTTGGCGCCAAAAATGTTCAATAATTTTGCTGAAGCCTCTGTTGTAATAGTTGTAAGCCAAGTATCCAATCTGCCATCTGGTATCAAGACAAATTGATAAATAAGATACCACGATAAATAAATACTTAATGCTGAAAAAATAAATCTTAAAGCAGATTTGTTATCTGAAAACATTTGATAAATGTATGAACAATGATTGAAAAAAAAACCCCAGCTTCGCAGCTAGGGTCTTTAAAATTAACACATGAAAAGTTATTTTATCTTTTGATAAGTTTTGTTCTAGCTAATTCATTATTTCCGCTTTTAATTGAAACGATGTATACACCTGAGGATAAATTGCTTATATCTTCTGAAATAATAACCTTCTCTAATCCAATTTGCAATTCTTTACTTAGAACTCTTTCTCCCAAAATATTTACAATTTGAATTGTTGCATTTAATGTTTCACTTGATTGAACAGCTATTGACAATTCATCATTTGCAGGATTTGGATAAATAGAACTTAATATTTCTATATCTTCAAGGTCTAAAATAGAACTTGATTTAGATCCTCCTCCAATAGGTGGTTTTGTAGGACCTGTAATTACGATTGGATTGTTTACATCAAATCCTGCCCCATTAGAATTCTTAACTTTTAGAACGTTAGAGTAAGTAAAATTCCCGTTAATATCTACAATTTTCAATCGATATCTTTTGGCTCCAGCCTTTAATTTATTGTCAAGGAATAGGTAGACATTACCATCTGCTGTAGTTCCCGAACCTGCAACTGTACCCAAATCTTGGTATCCGACATGGCGAGTGCTATCTTGCAAAATGAAATTTGCAACCTGAAATTCTACTAAAGTAGTCCAATTTACTTTTATAGTACCACCTTGTGCCTCACCTGTAAATAATCCCATAACAGTAGCTGTAGGTAAAGGTTGAGGAACAGAGAATCTTAGCTCAAAGCGTCCATCTCCAGAAGAGTTTGGATCTGAGGTAGTAGTGAAATTGTAGATATTGTTCGCTCTAATATCTGTAGAAGTTTGAGTGAAATTATCTATTAATGTAATATTTGTAGTAATATTAAAATTTGCTAAATCATTAAAAATCATAGATAATGCACCTAAAGAATTCGCTCCAATAGATAACTTTATGGTATCCCTTTTTAGCAAAGCTGGATATTTATTTATCGCTAAATATAAATTGTCTTTAGATCTGCTGGAAATACTTACGTTAGATCCAAAAAACTTTAAAGCATCTTCTTGATTAAAATAATTTTTTCTACCGCCGGATGCAAAATAAATAACAATCTCATCACTATTATTAGCGTCTTTTACTAATTTAACTCTCATTAGATCAGGTACGTTAGCTTCGGCGGCTAGATTGCAAAAAAGCATAATTGCAATTAAGTTTAAAAATCCTTTCCACTTAAGCGCAGGTAAGATTTTATTAAGATTAGATACTGATAATTTTTTTATGTAAATGTTTTCCATCGTTGAAATTATTTAATTAAATTGTTGAGAACGTATGAATTGCATTTTTTTTGTTTTGATACGGGTTTTTGGCTGAAAATGTTTCTGTTTTGTTCAATTATATTTTAAAGTCTAATCATTACTGTTCAGTAAAATATTTTCTTTGGGCGGATGGTACAAACTTCGATAATGATGCCACATTTTATTCGAAATCTTACTTAATTTAAGTCAAAGAAATTTAATAGTAATCAATTATATACTATCAATATCGCGTAATAAATATCCTTTTGAATTCT
>JBBQYA010000041.1:0-23598 GCA_038209155.1 Sphingobacteriales bacterium
TACAATTGGCAGATTTTATTGGTTTAGATGTTTGTTTAGCAATATTAAATGTTTTATATGATGGTTTCGGAAATCAGAAATATGCTCCTTGCCCACTTTTAGTTAATATGGTGATGGCTGGAAATAAAGGAATTAAATCTGGAAATGGATTTTATGAATATAAGGCTGGATCGAAAGAATTAAAAGTAGCCGAACGTTGGAGAAAATAATTTATTAAAGAGTAATTGCTCATAGAAAAAAGAATTAAAAAATAGCAACGTTTAATCTTTTTCTAAATAATTCTTTTTTATTTGTAAGAAAATTACCAACTCATTAATTCTTTTATTCTTACAAACTCTGATTGTATTTCAGCTTTTATAACTATTCTTTGACCAGTAATAGGATGATTAAATTCCAATTCGCTAGCGTGCAAAAGCATGGTATTTAATTGAAAATTATTTAAGAAAAACCGATTTTGCTTATTACATCCATGTGGTCTATCGGCTATAATTGGATGCAGAATATGGCTTAAATGTTTCCTTATTTGATGCATTCTGCCGGTTTTTGGATAAACTTCTAATAAGGAATATCGAGAAGTTTCGTACTTCCCAGAAGAAATTGGAAGTTCGGAAGTGGCTAGTGTTTTATATTCTGTAATTGCATCCTGCAATGTTCCATTTTCTTTTCTCAATGGATAATCTATAACTTCTGAATCAGCAGTAAATCCTCTTACAATTGCTAAATAAGTTTTTTTTATTTCTCCATTAGAAAATTTTTTCTGCATCGTTCTTTCTGTTTCTTTATCAAATGCAAAAAGTAAAACTCCACCTGTTTTTCTATCAAGCCGGTGTACAGGCATTACCATTTTACCAATCTGATCGCGTAATAATTGCAATGCAAATATTTGAACATCGGCAGCTAAAGACGAACGATGGACTAATAAATCATGTGGTTTGTTGATTGCAACAAGATATTCATCTTGATAAATAATTTCTAACATGATTGATTTGTAAATTTTATTTGTAAAAGAAAATCAATTACATTTTTTCTGGAACAGAAATTCCCAACATAGAAAATCCATTTTTTAAAACTTTAGCAGTAGAAACAGAAAGCGCAATTCGAATATTTTTTAAATTATTGTCACTTTCAGTTGCTATCGGCGAACTATGATAAAATCGATTGTAAACTTTTGCAGTTTCAAATAGATAATTTGCAATTAAAGCAGGATTTCTCTCCTTTGCTGCAATTAAAATAGTTTCTGGAAAATAAGATAATTGAACTATTATTTCCTTTTCATCTTTTGGAAGTTGTATAGCATTAAGTGACTCGTGATTTAAATCCGAATTCACTTTTCGCAATACTGATTGAATTCTAGCGTAAGTATATTGAATAAACGGAGCTGTATTTCCATGTAAATCAATTGATTCTGCTGGATCAAACAGAAGTCTTTTTTTAGGATCTACCTTTAGCAAATAATATTTCAAGGCACCTAATCCAATTTGTTGGTAAAGAATTTCTTTTTCTACATCCGGCATAGAATCTAATTTCCCAAGAGATTCTGTTTGCTTCCTCGCTTCTTCTATCATTTCCTGCATCAACTCATCCGCATCAACTACAGTTCCTTCTCTAGATTTCATTTTGCCTGAAGGTAAATCTACCATTCCATAAGAAAGATGATATAAACCTTGAGCCCATTTTTTACCCAGCTTTTTAAGAATTAAAAACAAAACTTTAAAATGATATTCTTGCTCATTTCCCACTACATAAATGGATTGATCCATTCCGAAATCTTCAAATTTTTGCTGTGCCGTGCCAAGATCTTGAGTAATATAAACCGAGGTTCCATCGCTTCGAAGAATCAACTTTTCATCTAAACCATCTGCTGTCAAATCTACCCAAACTGAATTATCTTCTTTTCTGAAAAACACTCCTTTCTCTAAGCCTTCATCCACTATTTCTTTTCCTAATAAATAGGTTTGAGATTCATAATAAAATTTATCAAAATCAACACCAAGCATTTTGTAAGTAACATCAAATCCCTCATACACCCATGAATTCATCTTTTTCCATAAATCTAGGACTTCAGAATCTCCATTTTCCCATTTTTGTAGCATTTGTTGTGCTTCAATAATGATAGGTGCCATTTTTTTTGCTTCTGTTTCTGTTACTCCTGATTCAATTAAATTTTGTATTTCTTTTTTATACTCCTGGTCAAATTTTACATAATATTTACCTACCAGATGATCGCCTTTTATTGCAGAACTTTGAGGTGATTCTCCATTTCCAAATTTTTGCCATGCAAGCATAGATTTACAAATATGAATTCCTCTATCATTAATTAAATTTGCTTTTATTACCGAATAACCTGCAGCTTTTAGAATTTCGCCAATTGAATAGCCAAGAAGATTATTTCTTACATGACCTAAATGAAGCGGCTTATTTGTATTGGGTGAAGAATATTCAATTAAAACTTTTTCAGTTTTAAGTTGAGCAGATCCGAAATTCTGATTTTGAATTTGATTCTTTAGTTCTTCCATCCAAAACTCATCACTGATTGTTAAATTCAAAAATCCTTGAACTACATTAAAATCGGAAATAATTTCTGAATTAGTTTTTAACCACTCACCTATTTCTTGTGCTGTCTGTTCCGGTTTTTTTCCAGATAATTTACCAAATGAAAATACAACCAGCGTAACTTCACCTTCAAATTCCTTTCTGGTTTGTTGTAAAACAATTTCTTTATTATCAATTTTCTTTTGGTAAAGACTTAAAATAGATTTGTTTACTAATTCTATTATTTGTTCTGAAAGATTCATTCGCACATTAAATTTTTTAATCAATCATTTATCAATTGATTAGTTGCTCTAACCAAAATCTCAAAAGCATTTTCTGCCATTAAATTTTCCTTATCCAAAGTTGGATTTACTTCTACCATTTCAAAACAACAAACTTTTTTGCTTTGCATTAATCTGGCTACTAAATTACCTGCTTCTTTTTCTGTAATTCCATTCGGAACTGGTGTTCCGGTGCCTTTTGAAATAGAAGAATCCATACTATCCACATCAAAAGAAACATAAATTAAATCGCATGAATCTAGTAATAATAAAGTTTCAATTGCTACTTTCTCTACACCTTTTCTTCTGATTTCGGCAGTAGTAAAATTTTTAATTCCGTATTTCTTTATTAAATAATCTTCTTGAGGTTCCGTATCTCGAACATTAATATATACTAAGTCCTGATAAGATATTTTAGGACTAATTCCACCTAGGTTTTTTAATTGAAACCAATAATTTATACTTTCTTGATCTGGTTTGTTCACTTTCGATTCAACATTGTCCTCCCCAAGTGAAACTGCAATTGGCATTCCATGCATATTACCAGATGGAGTGGTGTATGGCGTGTGCAAATCTGCATGAGCATCAATCCAAATTACTCCCAATCTTGCTTTTGGATTAGCAATTTTAATCCCCGCTATTGTACCAGCTGCTGTAGAATGATCACCAGCCAGAATAACCGGAAATTCATTTTGTTTCATGGTTTTGGTTACCTCCTCACTCACTCTTTCTAGCATCGTTAAAACTCCAGAAATACGTTTCGCATATTGGCTACCAGTGGAATCTAATAGCAAATGATTTTCATTTGGAACTTCTACGGTTTTATATTGTTTAAAATATCTACTTCCGAAATCCAAAGCAGCTATTTTAATAGCATCAACACCCATACTTGCTCCTCTGGTTCCTGCGCCTAGCTCAGATTTCACTTCTATGATTTTAAGGTTTCGCATGGTATAGGTTTAGATTCAATAAGTTATAAATAAAAAGTGTTTTTCTACCAAACACTTAACAGAAAATCGGGTTGAGTAATTTTATAAAAATTATATTTGCCAAATAATACAGAAAAATGCAAAGCTATCAAGAATTTTTAGATTTAAGTGTTGGGTTTCCGCAGGACGGTTTTGAAGTGCACGATGACGAGTTATATTTCCATGATTTGAATTTAATGGAAATGATTGAAACGTATGGTACTCCTTTAAGATTTACCTATTTACCAATTATTTCTAAAAAGATACAGCAAGCTAAATTACTTTTTCAAGCTGCCATCGTAAAAAATAATTATAGAGGAAACTACACCTATTGTTACTGCACTAAAAGTTCACATTTTAGACACATTGTAGAAGAAGCTTTGAAAAATGGAGTTCATTTAGAAACTTCCTCAGCTTTTGATATGCCAATGATAGATGCATTGGAGAAAAAAGGGATTATAGACAAAAACCTGATGGTGATTTGTAATGGATTTAAAAGTTTCCAATACAAGCAATATATTATTGATATGATTCATGATGGTTTTTCCAACATCTTACCTATTTTGGATAATAAAGAAGAATTTAATATTTATGATGATGAATTGGATTTGCCTTGTAATTTAGGAATCAGAATAGCCTCGGAGGAAGAGCCTGATTCTCAATTTTATACAAGCAGATTAGGAATAAGAGCTGATGATATTATAGATTTCTACCATAGTAAAATTGAAAAAAATGAGAACTTTAAAATTAAACTTCTTCATTTTTTTATTAATTCTGGTATTAGTGATTCTCCATATTACTGGAATGAATTAGAAAAGTATGTTACCTTATATTGCAAATTCAAAAAGATCAATCCAGATTTGACGATGTTGGATATTGGTGGTGGAATGCCTTTTAAAAATTCCTTGGCTTTTGATTTTGATTATGAATACATGATCAATGAAATCGTGAAAAGAATAAAAGATATTTGTGCAGAACACGATGTAATAGAACCAGATATCATTACCGAATTTGGAAAATATACAGTAGCTGAGGCTTCAGGAATATTGTATAAAGTGTTAGGCAGAAAACAACAAAACGATCGAGAAAAGTGGTTGATGTTGGATGGAAGTTTTATTACCAATTTACCAGATGTATGGGCAATGAACCAGCGTTATATTTTATTACCAATTAATAATTGGGATACAGAATATGAAAAGGTAAACCTTGGCGGAATGACTTGCGATGGTCAAGATTACTATAATCAGGAAGCCCACATGAATTCTGTATTTATGCCAAAAACAAGAAAAGTTCAATATTTAGGATTTTTTCATACGGGTGCATATCAAGAAGTTCTAAGTGGATATGGTGGCATACATCATTGTTTATTGCCTACTCCAAAACATATTTTAATCAGAAGAAACAGAGACGAAACGTTTAATTATGAGGTGTTTGGAGAAGAGCAGAATAGTAAACAAGTAATGAAGATTTTAGGGTATTAATTGTTGATTTATTTAATGTTATTTTCGTTTTTATTGAAAATCGTTCAGTAAAATTAAGTGATAATTTTATTAATATTTTTCTAATTCAAATATTAGATAAATAAATACAAATAAGACCGTCTCGAATTTCATAATATATTTGAGCGTCATATTTTCTCATTAAGAAATGCTCATAAAAAAACTTTCCATTATAATTCCAGCATATAATGAGGCTGCTACAATTCATCAAATTTTAAATAAAATTATAGAAGTTCAGCTTTCAAATGATATTCAAAAAGAAATTATTATCGTGAATGACTGCTCGAAGGACAAAACACAAGAAGTAATAGTAAATTATATTAAAAGTAACAAGGAATTTGATATTAGATTATTCAATCAAGAAATAAATAAAGGAAAAGGTGCAGCATTGCACAAGGGTATTTCCTTGGCTAGTGGAGAATACTTAATTGTTCAAGATGCTGATTTAGAGTATGATCCGAACGAATATAACATTTTGCTGAAACCTATAATTGAAGGTTTCGCAGATGTAGTTTATGGTTTCCGTTTTATGGGAGGCAAACCACACAGAATTTTATTTTTTTGGCATACCATAGGAAATAAATTTCTAACTGCACTATCCAATATATTTACCAATTTGAATTTGTCTGATATGGAAACTTGCTACAAATTATTTAGAACAGATATTATTCAAAAAATAAAACTAAAAGAAAATAGGTTTGGTTTTGAGCCAGAAGTAACTGCAAAAATCTCCAAAGTTCCTAAAATCAGAATATATGAAGTTGGAATTTCATATTATGGAAGAACTTATGAGGAAGGTAAAAAAATAAATTGGAAAGATGGTTTCAGAGCAATTTACTGCATTCTAAAATATAATTTGTAATTGATTTAATGAAAAAAAATCTTTTAATTATAAAAAACAGTTGGCCATTTTTTTTCGGATTAATAATTGGTTTATATTTTATAACATTTAACATTGTTGGTAATAATTTAAGCCATTTTCCAGGAGATTTAGGTGATGGAAGATTTAATAATTATATTTTAGAACATGGGCATAAATATATTTCTGGTCAAGAAAAATCATTTTGGAATGCTCCTTTCATGTTTCCAGAAGAAAATATCATTTCCTATTCGGATAATTTAATAGGAACCGTTCCATTTTATTCCATTTTTAGAATTTTGGGTTTAGATAGAGAAACTGCTTATCAATGTTGGTTTGTTTTAATGTTTGCCTTAAGTTATTTAACCTGCTATTTATTCTTAAAATGGTGTTTTAAAAATAATTATGCTGCTGTATTGGGTTCTATGATTTTTGCATTTTCCATGGCTATGCAATCTCAAATGACTCATGCTCAAATGTTTCCTCGGTTTCCTATTCCAATTGCCTTTTGGATGTGTTTATTATTTATTAAAGAATTAAAACCAATTTATTTCATTGGAGCTATTTTTACAGTGGTTTATCAGTTTTATTGTGGAATTTATTTAGGATTTTTTCTCTCTGCTGTAATTGGAATTTTATTATTGATAATTCTCATAAATAATTATTCGCTATTATTAGAAAAGGTGAAGAATATTCGTTGGATTACGCAAATTTCCATCGGTTTAATAATTAATATAGTAATTATTTTGCCTTTGATGATTCCATATATTAAAAGATCAAAAGCCGTCGGTTTTAATGTATATGAAAATATAGTTTCAACTATTCCAACGTTGAGATCATATTTTTTTAGTCAAGATGGTAGTCTATTTTGGAAAATGTTTCAAGAAACCGGGACAAAATATCCAGCTTATTGGGATCATCAAATATATGCAGGAGGGGTTGCAACTTTTTGTTTAATGTTTTTTATAGGGTTTATTTTATTTAAAATTATCACCAAACAAAATTGTAAAGATTTTAATAAATCTTTATTAATTATTCTTTTTTCAAGCGGTTTAGCTACCTTTTTATTATTCACTCGCTATCAAGGATTTTCATTTTATAAAATGATTTTCATATTACCTAGCTTTGCGTCTCTTCGATGTGTAACTCGAATAATTACTGTAGAATTAATTTATTTTTCTATAGCAACAGCATTTGTATTTACATTGATAAATAATAAATTAAAAAACTATAGCGGACTATTATTTCTTTTATTTTCAACATTAATTATTGCAGACAATTATTATAAAGTAGATAAATCTTATCGTACTCAAAAAACAGAATCACAGATTAGAATTAAAAATCTAATTGTTCAGATGAAGGGTATGGATGAAGGTTCAATTATTTCTTATGAACCTCTAAAATTAGTTGATAATCCAGTTCATTATCAGTTAGATGGAATGTTAGCTAGCCAATCAGAAAATATGAAATCTGTGAATGGATACAGTGCCACATGTCCTAGTGGATTTGGGGATTTCTGGAACAATCCTTCTATTGAGGCTAGAAAAGAATGGTTTAAATCAAAAAATTTTAATCCAGATACCGTTTATGTTTTGCGTTAAAATCAAATTAAAAGATCACTAATCTATCTCCCAAACTTCAGATAAATTTTCCCAATCACTTTAAAAATCAAGGTTGAAATAAAAGGAAGACGATTCAAAATTAGATTTAAAAATGGTTTGCGTATTTTAATTTCTACAAATTCCCCATTTTTTATTTGAACTGCTTTTATTAATCCATAAATGCTTTCTAAATCTGTCGGCTCATCTTCTTTAAAATTAGAATCACCTTTCGTAATCAGCATTTCTTTATGTTGAGTTTTATTTTTTTTTAAAAGACGATGAGCAATAAAACGATGATCTTTTTTTATTAAAAGTATGTCACCAATTTGAATTTTGTAATTATTTATTGGTTCAATTAATACAATTTCATTTGGCCATAAAAGTGGCAACATACTAATTCCTTGAACCTTAGAAGATATTGAAATTCCGCTTTCTAATATTTTCTGGCTGGTTTCTAAAAGTAGGAATTGATTCTTTTCCAATTCAGAGGTTTTCATTTTTTTGTATAAAATCTACAATTTTCTCATCTGGAAAAAAGCCAATTTGATAGGCTGGTATTTTTTCGGAAATTCTTTCCAATAAACTCATATTTTTTTCAATCTGAGAACTTTCAAAACCATGTTGAATTATGAATGAATACAAATTCTTGAAAGTTTCCGCTTTTGACAATTTTTGAATTTTATTTTCTAAAGAATGGTATGGAAAATAAATTCGATTTAAAATAGAAGATTTTGGTTTTGCTTCATAAAACATTGGTGTATTGTAAATGTAAAAGTCGTTTCCAATCTCACGAAACAAAATCCGATCATCATTGATAACTTTGGCCCCGCATTCTTGCCAAATTTTCGCCATAGTGCTTTTCCCCTTTCCAGAAAAACCAGAAAATATTCTTCCTACATTATTGAAATTTATTCCGGAAGCATGAATCATAATCGCATTATTATTTAAAGCAATATAATACCAAATTAATGGACCTAAAGGATATTGCAATGGACAAATAGCCTTTTCGCTTTCTAATTCTATCGGTGTACAATAGATTTTCCATTTGGAAGCATCCAAATTAAATTCTGCTATTTGTTGAATTTGATTATCCTTTGTTTGAGAAAAAATCTCTAAGCGATAGGCCTTTTTAAATTGATAAATATTCCAGAAAGGTAAATTTAAGTTCTCGGCAGAATATACTAAAGTGAAATCCTTTTCGACAATTTCAGGTAAAGAATCAAAAACCTGAATCTCTATTAGTTTTTCAGTTTTTTGCTCACATACAAAAGATTCGTATCCTTCTTCCAAAACCATCGGAAAATTAGAATCAGATTGTATGTGAAAATTAAAATCAGCAACTGATAAATAAAAATCTTGCACTGTATTAATCTTGAGAAATAAAATTATTCTGCACGAGACATATATTCTGCTAGCTGATGAACAAATTGATCTATGTCTCCTTTTATATCAAAATCTCCAACATTGAATTCTGCGGAAATTAAATTGAAAATCTCTTCTTCTGTGCTATTTTCATGAATTTGATTGAAAATAAATGCCGCTGTTTCGTTGAGAGAAAACATTTCGTCCATGTTGCCAACAGACTTTTTTAAAGGAACTAACATCAATTCGTCTCCAATAAGTTTTGCTACAAATTTTGGTTTTTGTGCGGCAATTAATTTAAAATCCATCATTTGTATTCTCCAAAAAATTTACTATTTCAATCCAAAAGGTAATTTTGCAAGATTGATAAAAGAAAATTTTACTCCGTCATCAGGTGGTAAAGTTAACATTACAATAGATATTTCATTGTCTAAAAGGATTCTATTTATTTTAGGAGCAACGTAACTTCTCTTTGGATAATCCAAAAATTGATTCATGATTTGTGTTATAAAAGAAAATCAGATTAAATTCAAAAATCTGATTTTCTATGTTTTATTTATTTTTTAATAATCAATTTACTTTCAATACTACTATGATCTTGATAGGTCAATGTATAAGTTCCATTGGGTAAATTTGATAGGTCTAAAACATCTTTGGAAGAATTAGGATTTTGGTTTTTTGTAATAATTAACTTACCTAATTGATCATAAAGTTTGATGCTTGCATTAGAATTTATTTCGGAAAATGAAATTTCAATTTGATCAGAAGTAATGGTAGGATATACTGAGAATGCAGATTTAATAGTTCCATTATCCACATTAATTACTTTACTTAATTGAGCATCTCCATTTAAATTTAAGATTTTCAATCTAAAATAATTAATTCCAGAAATGGCAGAAACATAATCAAAACCATAAACACTATTCTCTTTATTTTTTGCGCTTATCTTTCCGATCGTTACGAATTCTTTGTCTTGTAATATTTGAATTTCGTATGAATCCGTATTAATTTCTATAGCAGCTTTCCACGTAAATTTAATTGCTTCTTTTAATTTATTTCCGGAAAAAGAAAGTAAACTTACTGGCAATGGCTGATCAAAGATTAGGGTAAATCTATTACTTGAATTTCCAATAGCTGCGGTGAAAACATATAAAGGATTCGCGTTTAAATTTTGAAAAACGTTTAACAATTTATCATGTAAAGTCACCAATTGCGGACCGAAATTTAATTCAGTTGCATTTAATTCATACGAACCAGCAACACCAATTTTCAATCCCAAATCTATTTGTTGGCCTTGTGTTAAATTATTAAACCCATTAATAGTGAGGGAGGTAGCACCAACTGCAGTATACAATTGTGGAATAGTAGGATCACTTGCAAATAATTTTGGAGAATCATAATCATCTAAGGCACTATTTGCAGCAGTATTTAGATGTATGATTGTTTCATCAGAAATAATTGTATTTGACAATGTCATTCTAAGTATTTCTTGAGTGGTAGCAGTTCTATTTATAGATCCTGCAACATGCGATCGCAAGGAATTATTAAAAGTTAGACTTCCAGTATTTCCATCTCCTTTTACCTGAATCCAAACTGATTGCATAGGAGGTATAAATCCAGTAACTGCTCCTGTTCCTCTATTATTAGTTCCGATTCCAGATGCTATATTGTAAGTATCAAAAACATTTACATTTCCAGCAGTTGCGGTTCTATACCAAATAGTTGGCTGTAGATTTACTCTTGTAGTTAAGTTCCAATTTAAATGAGAAGGATAAGGATTGGAAACTAAATGAAATCCTCTTTGAGGAGCCGAAATACCGGTTCTTGTTAAATTAGTATTACTTATAATTCCAGTATTAAATTGACCACCGGTGAAAGTAAAAGCTCCAGTAGATCCAACTCTAGTTTGATAACCTACCATTGGAATTAATGGAGTTACATTATTTAAAATTGAAGTGAAAGACTGAGTTGATTCGTTCCAGAAAACTAATCTTTGGGTAAGAGCAGGATTCAATGCAGCGCTTAAAGCGGTAGTTAATGGAGAACCTACAAACCAAACTCTGCCAGTTGGAGATGCTCCACCCGTTCCGGTTAAATGTTGTTCCACATTATAAACACCTGATCCAGAAATAGTTCCATTATCAATAAAGGATGCTGTTCTTGTACTGCTAGATTTTAAGGTCATGATACCATTATTCTGTAAAGGTCCAGATAATGTGACCGTTTTATCTGCATTTACAGTTAAGGTATTAGGAGAACTAACTACCAAAGAAGCCACATTTAAATTTACACCACCATCGTTCACACCAACTGTGTAATCACCATTCAAAACAACTTTAGAAGTAGCATTTGGACTTCCATTAGTGAAAGTAGTACCATTCCACTGAGTCATATTAGCATCAGATACCAAAACAAAATCACCAAAAGTGGTCAGATTATTTAAGGTAGTTGCCGTAGTAGTTCGAGTTCCTATGGTAGGATAAATCCAAGAAGTATTAAATAGTCCTGCACTAAATGTGAGTGGAGTAGCAGAATTCAACAAGTTAGCTGGATTTTGAAAATTCAATGTTGTAGAATAATTATTAAACACCACAGGAGTAATTCCATTAGTGATAGAATAATGAATAGTAAGATTTTGAATAGTACTTAAAATGGAACTTGCAATATTTGCTTGCTGACCAAGTTTAGAATTTACAACTATATCTCCAGCAGTAGTTACGCTGGCAAAAGTAACAGAAATTGGTGTATAATTAGTTCCATCACCGTTTTCAAAAGTATTTACCACATTTGAACCGATCGCAAATCTTTTTTGCAGGTTTCCAAATACAAAACCAGAAGTACGACTTACAGCAGAACCAGAAGGAATAATTACTCGATTTGCACCCGTGATAACAGAACCAGAAGTTAAGGTTAAACTATTCAAAACTTGAATATTAGCATTCAAAGTAAGAGTTGTATTAGAAATTTTATTTACGTCAAAAAAGGTGAAATCTTGGGTTGTAGGAGAAGTTATGCTGGAATTAACTGGCCCGAAAAAGGAAACTAAACGATTATTAGTTGTCAAAACACCATTGGTATTTCTGGTGAAATTTCCTCTTACAAATAAATCTCCACCAATAGCGGTAGACAATAGTAAGGAACTTGTAGCAGGACCAGAAGCTGCACCTACAACTACATTTCCATTTACTGTTAAAGAATTTGGTAAAGCCTGCATAGTTAAAGAACCTGCAGAAGCTGCAGTTCCTAAAATTAAATTTCCTGCAATAGCTCTATTAGTAGATGAACCACTATTTAAATTTACCGTACAACCGTTTTGAACTAAAACATTGTTTGGATACCCTGCTCCAGTTAAACTTTGCCATTCTATACCTCTATTATACGTTACATTTAAAGCATTGTAAATTAAAGTTGAATTAGAGGAATATGTTACTGCATTTACATTGACAAAAGCACCTGCATTAATCTGAAGATTTCCATTAACTGTGGAAGCCGTTCCAAAATTGACTGCAGCAGAGTTTAAAACAACGTTATTAAAGGTGATGGTTCCAGTTGCAGAACCTGAACTTTGAAAAATAATATTTCCACCATCTTCTCCATTTGTACCTGTTGTTGCCAAGTTTCCACCAGTTGCAACTATATTAGCTCCTGATAAAAAAGTAACGGTATTTGCTATTCCTATTCTCAAAGTACCGCTTGTAAGTTGAAGAGAATTAGAAGTGGCAGATATAGTTAATGCAGTGTTACTTAAGGAAACAATTCCTCCGGATGTAGTATTTATTTGAAGAGTAGCTATTGAAGCTGGCAACTTCGTTCCAGTTGCTTGATTTACTGATCCATTGAAAACATAATTGGATCCATTGGTATAAGTGCTAGTTGTAGTGGTGACAGAGGCATTTAATCCGCCAGAGTTTGCAGTTATAAAAGTTGCTCCCGCATTAACTGTAAACACACCAGTTCCACTAATTACAAAAGTACTTGCGTTTAAAGTTCCCCCAGTGCTTACCGTTAAGCTTCCTCCAGTATTAACAGTTGCGTTTGCAGTAAGAGTAACCACATGAGCTGTTTGAATGGTAATTGGGTTAGTTGCACTCGGAGCATTTAATGCATTTACAAATACACCATCTCCAGCCTGATTATATTCCCAAGTACTTGCGCTGTTGTAATCTCCAGTTTGGCGAGAACGAAAAGCAACAGTAGCATCATTAGCAAAATCTAACATTTGAGGATTGCTATTTGGGGATGTACCGCTTGTATTATTTGCTCTTACTTTATAAAAATAAGTACCAAATGAAGGTAATGTAACTGCTTGAGTTAAACCTGCGACTGTTAAATTATTAAATCCTGAGACAAAATTTGAGCTACCAAAAGTGATATTATCTAAATAAACTCTTCTTGTGGGTCCTGGATTAGCAAAACTTGTAAATAATCCAAAAAAGGAAGAAGATGAATGAGTTGCATCAGTTAATGTACCTCCTGATAAAGTCGGAATAGCAGAAAATCTAAATCCTGTAGAATAAAAAACAGAGAAAACTCCAGTAGAAGATCTAGATATTCTCAAATTAACTCCGTTTTGAGCTGCGCCGTTTTGAAAATCCATTCCAGTAAAGTCGCCCACCTTGGTTCTAGCAGTTGCATCACTTCTCCAAAGTTCTAAACGATCAATAACAGCATCAACACCGATTCTAAGAAAATATCCATTAAAACTTGTTCCAGTTCCGGCAGTAATATTAGTAACCGCCGCAGTTGACATTAAAATTACACCAAAATTATTATCAGAAGATGGGGTGAAGTTAGTTGACCCTAAAGAAAACAACCATTCTGAAGATTCTGTGCTTGGGGTATTTAAGCCTGAATTTCCAACAGATGCATTACTTCCGATATAGGATAAATCAGTCACAGCTCCTACTGGAACTAATGGGGTAGCAGTTTGAATTGCATAACTTCCGGTACTACCAGACCAAACTGGACTGGCTGTAAAATTACCATCTGTAAAATCTTCTGCCATTTGATTTACATCTAATCTGTAGCTTGTGGCACCAACAGATGCATTCCAATTGGCAGTAAAACCATATACATTTAAAGCAGTAGGCGCGGTAGAAACTGGTGCTAAAGGAATAGCAACAATGGTAAAAGTTGCTTTATAGTTAGCTCCACCGTTATTAGAAAAGGCAGTTGATGGAAATCCAGGAGCATCTGTAAATACTTCTAAGGTATAATTTCCTGGAGCCAAACTAGTTAATACGTTGGTAGTATTATTACTTACTCGCCAAGTTTGATCGCCTCCACCACCATCATTACTTACAAATGGCAAATTTATTCCAGAACTAAAAGAACCCGGTGCACCACTTGTGAGAAAAACTCTAAAGTAAAGATTACCGCCGGTGACATTTCCTCCACTATTTTTAAAAGTTTTGTTTTCAGCACCAGCTAGCACAAGTGAATTAGTGTTTAAAAATGTTCCTAAATTTGCATTTTGAAAATCTGGATTGGCAGTAACGGATTGCAAATCATAAAAAACGTTACCTCCACCATTAGTATTTAAAATGGCAAAACTTCCAAATATTCCTATTTGTTGAGCTTTTACAGTTTCACTATTTCCGAAAAATAATATAATTGCTAATCCAAAAATGGAAAAAACCTTAGCGGAGAAAAGATTTTTTTTTGTTAATTGAGAGATCGTAAAAAAATTCATGATATAAGATAAACGTTAATTAAGGTTCTAATAAATTCCACGTTTGGAATTTTCCTCTCTACACACCCATTGTCGTAAATTAGATTTCTAAATCTCTTAATGTAAACTTGGAAATGAATTTTTCTACTGAAAAAGCTTCCATTTTATCAAAAAAATAGCTCCTAATGACTTAGAGCGTATTTAACCTAATTTATTTTGCTAAAATAGCATTTTGCATGATTAATTAAAAAATAAATTTTCTTTTTTTTAAAATATACCAAACAATAAAAGGAATAAATTTAATCTTACAGTTATTAGATTGGGTTTTTATTGAATAATAGAATTTATTTCGTTGCTTAAGTTATTTTACCAACAACCTGTTTTATACTCATTTTTACCAAATCCCCCATAGTTTTAGCAGTTAAAAAAACAACATTTTTGTAATGCTTAGCTAATTCTTTTTTCAAATGCTCTATTTTATCAGGAGTAGAAAGTACTTCCAAAACCATAGCATCCAACAAATCTTTCACTTGATATCTAGCAGATCGAACTCTTCTATTGATCAAAGCATGTTCTTCTTTTTGGTATTGAATGACTGATTCACGAGTTAAGTTTTTAGAAACCAAATTTACAAATAATAGGTTTTGCTTAAAAAATTGCGGCATATATACTTTTTTGCTTCCTTCAAAAGATTGTTGATCAAAATCTAAAGCCAACATTCTATAGTGCGTTTCTTCAAAATCTGGAGTTATATCAACTACAAAATTACTCGAATGCATATCTCCCAGAAGACGAATAAAACAACGTTCGTTGAATTTCACAAATTCCTTTGCCACACGTATCTCATCAAAATGCCGATCGAGAAAATGACCTAATAAAAATTGATCTGCTGGAATGCCGGCTATATGTTCTTCTATCAAAACATCATCATCTATAAAAAACGCTATTCGATTAGGAGATAATAAATGTTCTAGCTCGAGACCGTAAATTCTACTAGCATCTGGTTTTTTTATGTAAAAATAATCAAAATTATCATTCAATTTATTTACAATTCTAATACGAAAAGGCAGAGTATTTCCATAAGTACAAAGGTCTATCCTGTCTACATATAAATGTTTAAGTACTGTTAAATCTCCACCAGATTTTAAATGAGCATAGCATAACTTCAGCGTTTCGTGTATTTCT
This sequence comes from Sphingobacteriales bacterium, assembly GCA_038209155.1. Taxonomy (GTDB): domain Bacteria; phylum Bacteroidota; class Bacteroidia; order Sphingobacteriales; family Sphingobacteriaceae; genus JBBQYA01. The sequence continues at coordinate 15,959 of JBBQYA010000041.1, forward strand.
TGCTGAGTCGTATTGTCAAAATAAACACTAATCCATAGGGTATCTTTTCCACTTCTATCATAAACATTTATAGAATCGGAATACCGAAGTAAATCTGCATATTTCAACGGAATACTATTCACCCGGCCATATTTCTTTAAATATCCACGAAGTTTAGAGCTTATTGGATAAATAATTTTCTTTTTAGAAATGAGATTCATTTTCACTGAAAAGTTTTGGTTGAATTATATTTGGCTAAGATGCAAAATTGAATAGTTTTTAAGAGGTTTAATATCAGAATATAGATGGTTAAAAAAATATATCATCAATTATTAATTATTTTGATTTGAGAATTTTAATTGTAAGAAATTTTATCATTTTTGTAATACATCAAACCCTTTATATTACGATCCTTTAATTAGAAGAAAGGACGTTTTTAAATTTTATGAAAAAACAATTGAACATCGTTTTTCTAGAAGCCAAAACAAGCGATTACGATTTTGTTTTAACTATACTAAATGATATTGACCTAAATTTCATACCTATTTTGGTTCAATCTCCTTATCAGTTTAGTACTATTTTACAAAAAGTTAAACCTGATCTTATCCTTTGCAATCAAAAGTTCACATTAATCAATTTAGACGAAGTGATCAAAATGATTGAAAATTCTGATTTAGATAGTTCCCTTGTTTTATTTAATATATCTGTGAATGATGAAGAAAATTCTTCTAGAATTGAAACGCATGAAAAAAAATGGATTAGCTCTGTTCATATTTCCAAGTTAGGCGAAAAGATTAAGTCATTATTTACAATTCCAGAATTAGAAATTAATTTAAAAAGCGATTTCAAAGAAATAACACGATCCAAAGATTTACTTTTTACTATTTATCATAAAAGTCCAAATGCAATTTGCGTATCTAGGCTAAGTGATGGAATTATAGTTGATTTCAACGATACTTTTTCTAAGGCATTAAAATATAATAATGACGAATTATTAGGCACAACTGGTTTAGAACTAGGCTTTTGGGACAAGGTAGAAGAACGAGACCAAATTGTAAAAGCAGTAAAAGCAAATGGATCTTTAAAAGATTTCCATGGATGCAAACCAGATAAATTTGGAAATTTTATTTACTTCACTGGAAATTTCGAGCTTATCATTCATGAAGGAATTGAATATCTCCTTTGCAACTTTTACGATATTACAGAAAAAACAAAAGCCAAGAATGCATTAATTGAAAGTGAAAATCAATACCGTTTTTTAGCAGATCATGCCACCGATATGATTTCGAGAATGGATGTAGATGCTAACTTTACTTACATGTCTCCAGCATCAGATATTATTATTGGTTATAAACCTGAAGAATTACTTGGACATTCAGCATTTGAGTATATGCATGCTGATGATTTAATAAATGTAAAGAAGGATCATGAACAACTCATGAGAACTAAGGAGAGTATCATAATTATTCATAGAGTAAGAAAAAAGAATGGTGAATACGTTTGGTTAGAATCTAAAGCTAGTGCAGTAGTTGATAATTTAGAAGGAATAGTAACAGAAATAATTTCTGTTTCTAGAGACATATCCAATCGGAAAAAGATAGAAGATGCTCTTATTAAAAGTGAATATTATTACCGATTACTAGCAGACAACTCCAGCGATATGATTTCTAGACATAGTGTAGATGGCGAGTATTATTATATTTCTCCTGCAAGTTTGCAGTTGTTTGGTTATGACCCAGAAGAGTTGGTTGGTCATAATGCTTATGATTTTATCCACCAAGAGGAAGTTGAAAATCTGAAAAAAACAATGGAAATAGTGGTGGAACAAGAACAAGCTCAAACCTTGGTTTACAGATACAAACACAAAGAAGGAAAGTATATTTGGATAGAATCTACTAATAAAGTATTGCATGATAAAAATACTGGAAAGGCAATAGAAATAATTTCGGTTTCAAGAGACATAAGCCCGAGAAAGCAAGTGGAGGAAAAATTAAAAGAGAAGATAAAAGATTTAGACACCTTCATTTATCGATCATCCCATGATTTAAAAGGACCTATTTCATCTATGAAAGGCTTGATAAATATGGTGAGAATGGAGATAAAAGAGGAGGAAGCCAATGAGTTTTTTGAGATGATGGAAAAGAGTGTTTCTCATTTAGATTCTATTTTGATGGACTTGCTAAGTATTACTAAAATAGCTCAAGGCCAAAGAAATTTAACTTTAATAAGGTTTGAGGAAATCATTGACGAAATATTACAGAGTTTATCCAATCTACCCAATTTTGAAAGAATAACTTTTCATAAAAATATATCTGTAAAAAATGACTTTCTGTGTGATAGAGCATTGGTAAATAATATTTTACAAAACCTTATTTTAAATTCTATCGTTTATAGAAATCCAGAGCAAGAGAAAGGACAAACATTTATTTCCATTACAGAGAAAGAAAAATTTTTGGAAATAATAATTGAAGATGATGCTGAAGGGATTGCAGAGCATATGCAAGAAAAAGTGTATGAAATGTTTTACAGAGGAAATTTAAAATCATCAGGTACTGGATTGGGTCTTTACATCGTTAAAACTGCAGTGGAAAAATTAGAAGGGGAAATAATGTTGGAAAGTACAGTGGATGTTGGAACCAAATTTATAATACATTTACCAAAAACTAAACCTAAATAAAAGACTGAATTGTAATAATGATTAGTAGAATTCTTAAATATGAAACAGTCATGTTTATTGACGATAGCGAAATTGATAACATGATCAATAATCATTTGATTAGAAAAACAAACTTTGCTAATAAGGTCTGCATTCATAATGGTCCTGGATCTGCTTTGGATTATTTACAAAAAGTAAGTACCGATACTTCTCATCCAGAATTAATTCCCGATTTAATTTTTCTAGACATCAATATGCCGATTATGAATGGTTTTCAATTTTTGGAAGAATATTCAAAAATTGCTAAAAACATCATAAAAAAAATCAAATTCGTAATCTTATCTAGCTCGGTAGACCCTGCAGATTTGCAACATTCCAGAGATAGTGAGTTTATTGTGAAAATGATAAAAAAACCTCTTTCTTATGATGCCTTGGATTCGCTTTTGGTAGTTGATGGCGACTTTTCTTAATCAATAATAAATTTCTTTTGCTGCCTTAAATGTGTTGCAGTGTGCATTAACAATTATTTTTATAGATTCTGAATAACCGCCTCCCATACTTACAGAAACGGGTATTTTATATTTTTGGCACCATTCAAAAACTAAAAGATCACGTTGGAAACATCCATTTAAAGACAAGCTTAATTTTCCCAATTTATCAGAGTCCAACACATCAACTCCAGATAAATAAAATACAAAATCTGGTTTTTCTGAATCAAATAAATAGGTTAAATTTTGTTTTAAAATAGAGAGATAAGTTTCATCATTTGTTCCAGTTTCTAGTGCAATATCTAAATCAGATTCTTCTTTTTGATATGGATAATTTGCTTTGCCATGCATACTAAATGTAAAAACTTCTTCTTGATCTTTAAATATTTCTGCAGTTCCATTTCCTTGATGCACATCTAAATCTATGATCAGAATTTTTTTGGCTAATTTATTTTTTAGCAAATAATTAGCTGCTATTGCTTGGTCATTTAACAAACAAAATCCTTCTCCTTTATTGGTAAAAGCATGATGAGTACCACCGGCAATGTTGAAAACAACTCCGCTTTCAAATGCAAATTTCAAACCTTCTACAGTTCCACTTGCGATGGTTAATTCTCGTTCGACCAATTCTTTTGATAATGGAAAACCAATTCTACGAATCATAGCAGGTGGAAGAGAAAGAGACTTCATAGCTGTAAAATATTCTTGATCGTGCGTTAAAAGCACAATTTCGTCACTTAGTATTTTGGGGTTAAAAATATCTTTATGTGAAATGATTTCTTCATACAATAATTGCTCAGGAATCAATTCGTATTTAAGCATAGGGAAACGATGCCCCGCAGGCAAGGGATGAGCATAAATAGGCGCAAATGCAATTTTGAATTGGTTCATTAAATAATAATACAAATTGAAATTTAATGTTTGAAAACGGAGATCAAAATTTGCAAAGTATTAATATTAAAAATAAAGATATTTAATATCCTCTATTACAAGATTTAGAATCAAAATCAATCTTAAGAATTAGATCTTATTTATTTAAAAAATTTTATAACAAAAGGTATTTCAAATTATTACACAAATTAATTCAAATGATATTTTGTTTATAAAAACTAAAAATCTTGATCAAGAAAAACTATAAATATCTTTTTTTATTCAAGGTGTTTTTTTTCAATTTTTTCCACAGCCACGATAAAATCTGCAACCGCCTTATCAGCATATGCACCGTATGAATCTGAAAGTGTTCCTTTTTCCCCATCTGCGGTTTCTATTGCATACAAAACTGCTGAATCTGCTGGATCTGTTTCACCCTCGAAACGATAGAAATTTGCAATTTTCACTTCTTCTGGTTTATATACTTTATTAGAACCAGCAGCAGAAATACCGTTTTCAGTCGCTTGAAAGTCTTTATCAAAACCAAATTTTTTCAAACTATTCATACACTGAGACAGTGTTTTTAAATCATCATTGCTTAGTTCAGGTTTCATATTAAGTTTTTGGCTATTTAAATGTCAAAATAATGCCAAAAAACTTAATTTGCTGTGAGCTTAAATTCCGAGGTGAAATGAAATTCAATATCCGGATTATCTTTAATCATCACATTTAGCATCCATTCAGATTCAGATAGGTAAACCATATTTTTATCTTTATCAAAAGCAATACTTCGCATTTTAAATCTAGCAAATTCATCTAGTTTTGCTTGATTGCCTGTTAGCCAACATGCTTTATGAATATTTAAGGAATCAAATCGACAAGAAGCACCATATTCGTGCAAAAGTCTGTATTGAATAACCTCAAATTGAAGTTCACCTACTGTACCTACAATTTTCCGGTTTCCTGGTTGCTGTTCAAATAATTGCGCAACTCCTTCGTCCGTTAATTGTTGAATCCCTTTTTCCAATTGCTTAGATTTCATTGGGTCGGTATTGATGAGTTCTTTAAAAATTTCTGGCGAAAAACTTGGAATTCCTTTGAACATGAAATTTTCTCCATCTGTTAAGGTATCTCCTATTTTGAAATTTCCAGAATCATACAAACCAATCACATCTCCGGGATAGGCTTCATCAATTATGCTTTTCTCTCTGGCCATAAAACTACTCGGGCTTGAGAATTTTATATTTTTATCCAATCGCACGTGGTGTACAAATTTATTTCGTTCAAATTTTCCAGAACAAATTCTTAAAAATGCAATTCGATCTCTATGTTTTGGATCTAAATTAGCATGGATTTTAAATACAAATCCACTAAATTTTTCTTCATTTGGATAAATTAACCGCTCATCTGATTCTCTAGGAGCAGGAGTCGGAGCTATTTTAATAAAGGTATCCAACAATTCTTTTACTCCGAAATTATTTACTGCACTACCAAAAAATACAGGTGCTACTTTTCCTTCAATATATGATTGGCGATCAAAAGGCTCAAAAACACCATCAATTAATTCTACATCTTCTCTTAATTGCTCGGCATATTTTCCAGTCAATTCATCCAGTACTTTATCATTTAAATCAGTGATAACGATAGATTTATCATGCACTTTTGATTTTGCACCTTCAAAAAGATATAGGTTCTTATCAAATAAATTATAAACTCCTTTGAAGGTGGAACCCATACTTATTGGCCAGCTTAAAGGACGGGTTTTTATGTTTAATTTTTCTTCTAACTCATCCAATAAATCAAATGGAGATTTACCATCCCGATCCATTTTATTGATAAAAATTATAACTGGAGTATTTCTCATTCTACATACTTCCATCAATTTTTCTGTTTGAGTTTCTACTCCTTTCACACAGTCTACTACCAAAATCACGCTATCTACAGCAGTCAAAGTTCTATAAGTATCCTCTGCAAAGTCCTTATGCCCAGGCGTATCCAAAATATTTACTTTTACACCTTGATAATCGAAACCCATTACAGACGTGGCTACTGATATTCCTCTTTGCTTTTCAATTTCCATGAAATCGGAGGTAGCAGTTTTAGTGATTTTATTAGATTTTACCGCACCAGCAGTTTGAATGGCACCTCCAAAAAGCAAAAATTTTTCTGTTAAAGTGGTTTTACCCGCATCTGGGTGACTAATAATGGCAAATGTTCTTCTCTTACTTATCTCTCCGGCAATACTCATGTAATTTTTTGATTGAAAAATTGCAAATATAGAACATAACCGAGTAGCAGGATTGATATTTATTTTATAAAATTAAAATGAAAGTAAGGGTCTCGAAAATAATTTTCAAAACATAAAAATAGAAGCAAAATCTTTTTGCATTAAATCCAATTTGTATGCAAATCCTTTCTAAATTTGCGGCTTCAAAAAGGAATTATGTATTCGAAGGAAATTAAAATTGGATTATCTGTTTTATTGTTGTTAGGAATAACTTATTTATTTTATTTAGGGTGGTGGGGAACTGGCATTTCATTAATTTTTGTTTTAGGGTTGATAATTCTTAGCATTTTCAAAAATGAATATAATATGCTTGCTTTCTTTTGGATGAGAAAAGGAAACTTTGAAAAAGCCGAAAAAACTTTATTATTAATTAAGCATCCAGATAAATTTTCCAAAAGTCAACATAGTTTTTACTATTACCTCTTAGGAATTGTAGAATCTCAAAAAAAATCCTTTGCAAAATCAGAACGATATTTTAAAAAAGCTTTAGAAATCGGTCTAAGAATGGATCAAGATAAAGCAATGGCTAAATTAAACTTGGCAGGTTTCAGTTTATCAAAAAGAAATAAACGGGAAGCAATGATGCATTTAGCAGAAGCAAAAAAGTTGGATAAAAATAAATTGATGACCGATCAGGTGAAAATGATCGAAGCACAGTTAAAGAGAATTTAATTTATTTTCCTCCAGAATTTTGTTTTTTCAACTTCTCTAATCTTTCTAATCGAGCTTTTTCTTTATTTTCTTGAATTTTTTTCAATAATTCTTCCTGATTTTTAGCTTCTAATTCTGCTTTTTCTTTGGTAGTTTGTTGCGCTCTTAATCTTGATTCGTAAGAAATTCTAAAAAGTTCTTCTTGTTCTGCAGTCATTTTTTCTCCTTTAGATAATGCGACCTGTCTTGCTTTATCTCTTTGAATTATATAATCTGACTGCGAACTTTTCTTTAGCGCATCTTCTGCATCTAATTTTTCTTGAGCTAATCTTCTAGCATCTTCTTGTTTTTTTCTTTCTAATTCTAAACTAGCTAATTCAATTTCTTTCTTTTCCTTATTTGCTTGATCAATTGCAGCTTGTTGGTCTGATACTCGTTTGGCTTCTGCCAATCTAATCTTTTCAGCTTCCTCAGCCTTTCTTACATTTTCCTTTTCAATTGCTGCCAATCGGTCTGCATCCACTTTTGCTTTTGCTTCTACCGCCAATCGATCAGATTCTGCTTTTGCATTTTTATCTTTCTCGATAGCTGCCAATCTATCTGCTTCCACTTTTGCTTTTGCTTCTGCCGCCAATCGATCAGATTCTGCTTTTGCATTTTTATCTTTCTCGATAGCTGCCAATCTATCTGCATCCACTTTTGCTTTTGC
>JBBQYA010000042.1:0-22996 GCA_038209155.1 Sphingobacteriales bacterium
TTCTAAAATATGAGTGATCAAATTAAGCACGAGTGTGGTATAGCTCTTATCCGCTTGTTGAAACCCTTGTCTTACTACCATAAAAAGTATGGTACAGCCCTTTATGGCATAAATAAACTTTATTTATTAACTGAAAAACAGCATAATCGTGGTCAGGATGGGGCGGGTGTAGTAACGATAAAACTGGATGTGAAACCAGGAAACCGTTACATTAGCAGACACAGAAGCACATCTGGCAAAGCAGTTCAAGAGATTTTTGAATACATCCAACAAAAATTTGTGGATGTTCAGAAAAAAGATCCAAGCTTATTAGACAATCCAGAATGGTTGAAAGATAATGTGAGTTTCATGGGAGAATTATTGCTTAGTCACCTCAGATATGGAACACACGGAATAAATAGTATAGAAAATTGCCATCCATTTTTACGTCAAAATAATTGGATGACCAGAAACTTAGTCGTTGCTGGAAATTTTAATATGACCAATGTAGATGAATTGGTTAATCAATTGTTTGAGCTTGGCCAACATCCAAAAGAGCAATCGGATACGGTAACAGTTTTAGAAAAAATTGGTCATTTTTTAGATGTGGAGAATCAAATACTTTTTGATAAGTATAAAAATGAAGGATACAATAATGTGGACATTACTCATAAAATAGCTGAGGAGTTAGATGTTCAGAAAATTCTAAGAAAATCCGCAAAAACTTGGGATGGAGGCTATACAATTGCAGGATTATTTGGGCATGGCGATGCTTTTGTGATGCGTGATCCTCATGGAATTAGACCTGCTTACATTTATCAAGATGAAGAAGTGGTGGTGATTACCTCTGAAAGACCAGCTATACAAACTGCTTTTAATGTTTCCATAGATTTAATAAGAGAAATAAAACCTGGGCATGCGATTATTATTAAAAAAGATGGGAGGATTACAGAAAGTGAGTTTAAAGCACCTCAAGAGAGAAAAGCATGTTCTTTTGAGCGAATTTATTTTTCTCGAGGTAGCGATGCCACCATTTATAGAGAAAGAAAACAGCTTGGCAGATTGCTTTGCGATGAGATTTTGAAATCTGTAGATCATGATTTAAAAAACACCGTCTTTTCCTATATTCCAAATACCGCAGAAGTTGCTTTTTATGGAATGGTAGAAGGCCTTCACAAATACATTAAAAACATTCAAAAGAAAACCTTGATTGCCAATAATCATCAATTAAATGATGAGCAATTGACAGAACTTTTGATGATGGCTCCGCGAATTGAGAAAATTGCCATTAAAGATGCAAAGCTAAGAACCTTTATTACACAAGATTCAGATCGTAATGATTTGGTTGCTCATATCTATGATGTAACTTATGGTGTGGTGAAAGAAGGGGTCGATAATTTGGTGGTAATGGACGATAGCATTGTGCGAGGAACTACCTTAAAACAAAGTATTTTAAAAATTCTTGACCGATTAGGTCCTAAAAAAATCATAATTGTCTCTTCTGCTCCGCAAATCAGATATCCGGATTGCTATGGAATAGATATGTCAAGAATGGGTGAATTTGTTGCATTTCAAGCGGCGATTTTATTATTGCAAGAGAATGGAAAACAAACGGTTATAGATGAAACGTTTCGTTTGTGTAAGGAACAGCAATATTTGCCTTTGCAGGAAATAAAGAATTATGTAAAAAATATTTATGACCAATTCTCTGCTGAAGAAATTTCAAAAAGAATCGCAAGAATCGTAAAACCAGAAGGAATTCGTGCAGAGGTAGAAGTTATTTATCAGAATCTTGAAAATTTGCATTTGGCTTGTCCAGATAATTTAGGGGACTGGTATTTTTCTGGCGATTATCCTACTCCAGGTGGAAATCGAGTAGTGAATAATGCGTTTATAAATTATATAGAAGGTAGAAATCAAAGAGCTTATTAAGCAGTTTTTGCCTTAGCTAGTTTTTCGTTTCCTTCTTTAATATCTTCAGAATCTGGCTGAGGTTCGTCATGGTGGTGTTTTTCTTCTGGAAGGAAAGCCAGTTTTATAAAAATTGGAAAATGATCTGAACCAATATCTTTTTGTCTTTTTAGTTCTATTAATTTGAAATCGATTGAATGAAAAACGTGATCTAATGGCCAGCGAAATAGCCAATATTTAGAATGAAAAGAAGCATACAAACCTCTCCCAATTCTAGGATCTCGCAGTTTGCTTATCTTTTGAAATAAAGCCGAAGTTCTGGACCAAGCCACATCATTTAAATCTCCAGCTACGATGGATGGCTCTCCAGATTCTAGAATTTCTTTAGCTACCAATATTAATTCTGCATCTCTTTTGGTGGTAGTTTCAGCTTCTTGTGGTGCAGGTGGTTTTGGATGCAAACCATAAAACATAATTTTTTCGCCAGTTCCTAATGTTATTTTGGTTTTAATAGAAGGGATTTCTTTTGTTAATAAAAATCGTAATTCCATTTCCGAAATTTTTAATCTGGAGTAAAATAATAAGCCGTATGTGGTTTCTAATGGATATAAATTTTTGAAAGGATACTCTTTACAAAGTACATCTAATTCCTTCTTCCATTCTTGATTAGCTTCTAAAATAAATATGATATCTGGATTGCATTTTGCGATAGATGCTAAACATTTATCATAATTTTTATTCTCCATAAAAATATTGGCAATAAAAATACTAATGATGGATTCTTTTCGGACTTGAGTGTCAATTGGTAAAACTTGGCGTTTCCAGATTTTTGTGTAAGGTGCTACTTTATAGCTTTGAAATATAAATACAATTGAAAAAAGAATTAAAAAAATTACATCTAATTGATTGGAATATTTTTTTAAATAAATTCCAATTAATAAACTTAATAAGGCAAGAAATGCAATTTGTAATCTAGGAAAATCACATATTCTAATTAGCCAATAATCATTTTTAATAAATGAAATTAAAGTAATAATTAAAGAAAATATTCCTAAAATATAAAACAGTAAATGCATATTAAAAAAGGACTTGAATAATCATTCTTAAACCAAAAATAATAAGAGCGCTACCAGCAATTATATTTAACCATTTAATTACATCCTGACTAATAACATGCCTTAGTCTACTCGCAATGTAAGATTTTAATACATCTGAGGATAAAATAGTTATTAAGGTGGCAGCAAAAAAACCAAACTGACTTTGAGAATTATACTTATCTGAAATGGAAAGATAAGAGATAATTCCAATCCAATAAATAATGACAAATGGATTTAAAGAATTCATTAAAAATCCTTTTAATACATAACCGCTATGTTTAATTTTTTGTATTTCTTTTGAAACTGCTGTGGTTTTTTTTAAAAGATAATAAATGCCTATTCCAATTAAAAAACATCCACCAATTAAACCCATTAACAAAGAATATTTTTCGCTAATAGCTACATTTTTTGCGCTGTAGTAAATGATAGTTATATAAATTAAATCACTAAAAAAAACGCCAAATGCTAAGGAAGCACCAGCCATAAATCCTTTTTCAATGCTTGTTTTTATTAATGAAAAAAACACAGGACCAGTGAGCAATGACAAAATCAGCCCGACACCCATTCCGCTTATTATTGCTTCAATCATGATAAAAAAACAGATATATTTTGCTCGCTAAGATAACATTATACACTTTAAAGGAAATAATTGAAAATAATTTAAAAGCGTAATTAATTGAAAAATTAAAATTAGAAAAATTAGATTTTTAAAATCTATAAAATAAATCAAAAGTTCAAATAGAAATTTAGAAGCAAAAATTATTAATAATCAATCATTGACCATTTCTAATGAGCTCTAAGATTTTTCCATTTTCTTGATTTCTTAATAAATAAAGTGTGCTATCGAATATCAGTAAAAACACACCTTGAGCAATTAATGATTTTCCAAAGCCTTTCAATTGATCCGATTTCTTTCCAGAAAAACGCCTGCCACGTTCGTTTAAAGCCCATCCTGTGGCAATATAACCGAGATCTAAACCTGCATTAAATAATAAAATACGTTGAAATTGATTTTCGTTTTGAAATAAAACACTAGCATTTGGCGGAAAATCTGCTCTTGAATTTGCATAAAGACTGAAGCCAGCCAATCCTAAATTTACTAAATTCCAATACGCATTTCCTTGGTGGAAATATTTGTTGCTTCCAGTTGCATTTTTTTGAAGCAAAGCTCCTGAACCGATGTTGAGCAAAGCCCAACTTCCCAAAATATACATACTATTATTAGCAAATTTGATCCGCTGATCATGCATATTTTTTACTTCTAATGATTGAGCAATTGCAAAATCAGCACATAAAAGAAGGATAATTCCGCAAACAAAGGTTTTATAATTCATACTTATTTTTTAACACAAGATACGAGCAAAAAGAATTCAAGCAATGGTTTTGTACTTTTGGAATCAAAATAATAAAAATTATATGTCAGGGCATAGTAGATGGGCTAATATTAAGCATCGGAAAGGAATTTCTGACAAGAGAAAAAATAAAGCTTTTACTAAAATATTAAAGGAAATTACTGTTGCTTCTAAATTGGGTGGCGAAGATTTGGATGCAAATCCAAGGTTAAGATCTGCTGTAATCACTGCACGCGGACTGAATATTCCAAAAGATACCATTGCAAGATCTGTTGGAAAAGGTTCTGATAAAAACACGGCTGATTTTCAAGAACTGGTTTACGAAGGAAGTTTGGCAGGTGGTATTGCAATAATTATTGAAGTTGCTACAGATAATGCAAATCGTACCATTCAAAATTTAAGAACTTATTTCACCAAAAAAGGAGGTTCTATTGGCGTCACTGGCTCTGTAACCTATCTTTTTGAGCGAAAATGCATTTTTCAAATTGAGAATTCAAAAGATTTTTGGACCGATGATTTTACTTTTCGACTGATAGATATCGGAGCAGATGAAGTAGAAGCTGAGGACGAAAATGTGTTTATTACTGCACCAATTCAATTTTTCGGACTTATTCAGTCTGAGTTAGAAAAAATTTCCGCTCAAATTGAACGCTCAGAATTGGCATTTTTATGTTTAAATCCAATAGAAGTAAATGAGATTTTATTGGATAAACTAAAAAGTTTATTGGAGCAAATAGAAGATGATGATGATGTACAAAAAGTGTTTCACAACGTCGTATTGGAAGATTAATGGACTTGATTAACAGAAAAAATCTTTTAAAAATAGAAGAAATGTTCTATCTCAAATAGTATTTTTAAAATTAGCCCAACAATCCCTTATCATTGTATTCTTAAAAATTAATCTAAAATTTAATGATTTCCGAAAAATCAAAAACACTTGACACCAAACGAGAAGAAGCACAATTAGGTGGAGGATTAGCAAGAATTGAAAGTCAGCACAAAAAAGGAAAACTAACTGCCAGAGAGCGGTTGCATTTTCTGCTCGATGAGGGTTCTTTTGAAGAAATTGGAATGTTGGTAACTCACCGATCCAAAGATTTCGGAATGGAAAATGAAATTTATCCGGGAGATGGAGTAATTACAGGTTATGGAACAGTAAATGGAAGATTGGTGTATGTTTTTTCACAAGATTTCACTGTTTTTGGTGGCTCATTATCAGAGACTCATGCGGAGAAAATTTGCAAATTAATGGATTTAGCTCTTCAAAATGGAGCTCCATTTATTGGGTTAAATGATTCTGGAGGAGCGCGAATTCAAGAAGGCGTAGTTTCTTTAGGTGGGTATGCAGATATTTTTTATCGAAATACATTGGCATCTGGTGTTATTCCACAATTATCTGCCATAATGGGTCCATGTGCTGGCGGAGCAGTTTATTCTCCAGCCATTACAGATTTTATTTTGATGGTGGAAAACACTTCCTATATGTTTGTAACTGGGCCAAATGTTGTAAAAACAGTAACACATGAAATAGTAACTTCTGAAGAATTGGGTGGAGCCAAAACTCATGCGACAAAATCTGGAGTTACTCATTTTGCTTGTGCAAATGAAATTGAATGCATAAATGATCTCAAGAAATTATTGAGTTATATGCCTCAAAATTGTGAAGAGAAAGCACCTTTTTTGAATTATGACTCAGAATTGAATGAGACAAGAGAGAAACTTGCAGAGATTTTACCAGCCAATTCCAATCAGCCTTATGATATGAAGGAGGTGATTGAAAGTACGTTAGACGAAGGTAGTTTTTTAGAAATTCATAAAGATTTTGCAGAAAATATAATTGTAGGCTTTGCAAGATTGGCGGGCCGAAGTATTGGAATTGTTGCCAATCAACCGGCTTTTTTGGCTGGAGTTTTAGATATTCATTCTTCTACTAAAGCTGCAAGGTTTGTTCGCTTTTGTGATGCTTTTAATATTCCACTTTTAGTTTTTGAAGATGTTCCAGGTTTTTTGCCAGGCACAGATCAGGAATGGAATGGAATTATTTCTAATGGAGCAAAATTATTGTATGCATTTTGTGAAGCCACGGTTCCACGCGTTACGGTGATTACTCGTAAAGCTTATGGTGGAGCTTATGATGTGATGAATTCTAAACATATAGGTTCTGATATGAATTATGCTTGGCCAAGTGCAGAAATTGCAGTGATGGGAGCAAAGGGTGCCGCAGAAATTATCTTTAAAAAAGAAATTGCAAGTGCTGCTGATCCAAATGAGAAGTGGTTGGAGAAGGAAAAAGATTATTCTACAATTTTTGCAAATCCTTATCGAGCTGCTGAAAGAGGGTTTATAGATGAAGTAATTCATCCATCAGAAACTCGGGTTAAATTAATCAAAGCATTTAAAATGTTGGAAAACAAAGTGGTGAATCAACCGAGAAAGAAACACGGGAATATTCCTTTGTAGGTTTTTTTGTTGCCACCAATTGCACGAAAAAACACGAATTATTTTCAATAAATATCGGAGCTTTTCTATTTTATTGCATGAGATCCTTCGCTGCGTTCTGGATGACAAAAGATTGCAAACCTTGCGTTAAAAACTTTAGCCTTGGGTTTTAAATGAAAACCTTGCGTTTAAAACATTTGCCACGAATTGCACGAATGAACACGAATAAAATTATATAAATCGGAGCTTTTCTACTTTATTGGATGAGATCCTTCGCAACGTTCTGGATGACAAAAGATTGCAAACCTTGCGAATCCTTTGCGAGCCTTGCGTTAAAAACTTTAACCTTAGGTTTTAAATGAAAACCTTGTGTTTAGAATTTAAAAAACTAATTTAGCCACTGATGGAAAACTTCGTTGTATCGGCAAGAAAATATCGTCCAGCCACTTTTGAAAGTGTAATTGGACAGCAACATATTACTAATACGCTCAAAAACGCTATTAAAAATAATCAGCTAGCACAAGCTTTTCTATTCTGTGGTCCAAGAGGAGTTGGGAAAACTACCTGCGCGCGTATTCTTGCCAAAACCATTAATTGTATGAATATTCAAGAGAATACAGAAGCATGCAATACCTGCGATTCTTGTGTTTCTTTTAATAAAGGTGGTTCATTAAATATTCATGAATTGGATGCTGCTTCCAATAATTCGGTGGAAGATATTCGGAGTTTGGTAGATCAGGTTCGATACCCACCGCAATTAGGAAAATATAAAATCTATATTATTGATGAGGTTCACATGCTTTCTAACAGTGCTTTTAATGCATTTTTAAAAACGTTGGAAGAACCACCACCTTATGCTATTTTTATTTTAGCTACTACTGAGAAGCATAAAATTATTCCAACCATTTTGTCGAGATGCCAGATTTTTGATTTCAATCGAATTATGGTAGAAGATATGACTTCGCATCTTGCCAATATTGCTGTTAAGGAAAATATTACCACTGAAACAGAAGGTTTGTATATAATTGCTCAAAAAGCTGACGGAGCATTGAGAGATGCACTTTCTATGTTTGACCAGATTGCAAGTTTCAGCGGAAATAATATCACTTACAAATCGGTAATTGATAATCTAAATATTTTGGATTATGATTATTATTTCAAAATTACAGATGCATTGTTGGCAGAAAATATGGCTGCGACTTTACTTTTATTTGATGAAATTTTAAGTAATGGTTTTGATGGAAATAATTTCATCAATGGTTTAGGAGGTCATTTTAGAGATTTATTGGTTTGTAAAGATGAGCGAACCATAAAATTGATGCAAGTTACTGAGAGGATTGCAAAAAATTATTCGATTCAATCTGGCAATGCATCTACTTCTTTTTTAATTACTGCATTAACGATAGCCAATCAATGTGATTTAAATTATAAGCAAAGCAAAAATCAACGACTTTTGGTTGAATTGGCTTTACTGAAAATGTGCCATATTCATGCAGCGATAAAAATTAAATCTGACAACGGAAATTCCGAAGAAAAAAAAAACCCTGATCAGCAAAGTGTAAAAACAATCACTAAAGTTTTGCCAGTTGAAACTATTGAAATCGAATCTGTTCCAAAATTATCCGAAATTAAAAGCGAGTATTCAGATCCTGAGATACTAAATAAAGAAAAGGATAATAGTTCTCAGGTAAGCGAACCTAGTTTCAAAAGCACTGTAAAAGAAAACAGGAAAACTTCTTCTACACCGTCATTAAAATCTGTTTTTGAGGATAAAGAAATTTCTAAAGTTGAAAAAATTAAAAGTACGGGTGAAGTAAACTTGCCAGAAGCAATTTTTTCAAGCCAAACTTTGTTACAGCTTTGGAAAACCTACGCAGAAAAAATGCTTTTGGAAAAGAGAATGTCTTTGCATTCTTCACTTACTCATTCAGAACCAAAACTCGAAGGGGAAACTCAAATAGTAGTTGTGGTAGCCAATAGTATACAACGAGATGCAATAGATGAAAACCGTCAAGATCTTTTAGGTTTTATTCGACAAGAATTGAATAACTATCTCATTACATTGGATATACAATTATCTAAAGATGATGAAAGCATAAAAATTCCTTATACTAATAACGATAAATTTACCTATTTGGCTGCTAAATATCCTGAATTGAACGATATAAAAGTGAAATATGATTTGGAAATTGAATGGTAATTTTAATTAACAATTGACATAATTCTCATTGATAGTAAAATTAAATTTTAGTTCACGCATATAAATTCTTTTTACCTAAAATTTTAATTGCCGATCCATTTGCTACAAATACAGAAGCTGGTTTTGCATTATCCAAAAATTCAAATTGATTTCCATATAGATTTTTAAAATCACAATTTATTTTAAAATTTTTTACTGGATATACCTCCCAACGTGGATGCTGAACTGCATATTCAAAAGTTGTTTTTTCATTGTATTTGGCATACCCCCAATAATGTTCAGCAATGAATTCTTCCTCACTTTCTGCCAGCATGGGTATAGTTTTATTGGATATTTTAGCTTCCAAACTATTCCAATTGTTTTTGTATTTCCACGAATAACCTAATTCTATTTCATCATTATTTGCTTTAAAATAATGATCCATTTTCATGGTACTATATTTCTCATTATATAGAGTATTTGCCACTAAACTTATTGCTCTTTTAGGAACAATTTCTTTGATGAAAACTGCTCCTCTTTTCCAATTTCCTTGGTCGTTGTGTTTAACATAAAATCGTAAATTTACTTCTTCAAAATTAACATGAAATGGAATTTTTATTCCTAAAACTCTGGTGTTTTCAAACATAAATCCAATAAGACTTACATAATAATTTCCATGAAAACTATCTAATTCTGTGCAAGGGGGCAAAAAAGGCAATAATATTTTTGGGTCAATTAAATAATTTGCCATGATTAAATTATTCCATTCGGCGGTAAGAAAAGGCGATTTCATAAATGAATTACAACGGAAATAAGAGTTTGTTTATTTATTTTTTTTATAAAAATTAAGATACCTTTTTTTAAATTTTAATTCGTTGGAATTCGAGCAAATTTCTTGAATCAAAATTTGTACGGTTTGGTTTTTTCCAATTTGGATTTTAAAAGGTAAGGACATGAAATTTTGATAGAATAATTTAAACATGGTTGGCAATTTTAGAACCATAATTTTTGATAAATAAGAAGGGTAAACCAATCTTTGGCGTGTTAAATGTTGAGTGTTTATCGGTTGTTTAATTAAAATCTTTAAAAAAATAAAAATTAAAAATCCAGCTTTTCGGCTTAATTTGCGCCTTTAATTCTACAAATACTAATAAAATAACCAATTTAAAATGCAAAAAATTAAAGTTGCAAATCCTGTGGTTGAACTAGATGGTGATGAAATGACCCGTATCATTTGGAAATTTATAAAAGATAAATTGATTCATCCTTATCTAGAATTGGACATAAAATATTACGATTTAGGTATTGAAAATCGAGATGACACCAATGACCAAGTGACATTAGATGCTGGAGAAGCTATAAAAAAATATAATGTTGGTATTAAGTGCGCAACCATAACACCGGACGAGCAGCGAATGAAAGAGTTTTCTTTA
This sequence comes from Sphingobacteriales bacterium, assembly GCA_038209155.1. Lineage (GTDB taxonomy): Bacteria > Bacteroidota > Bacteroidia > Sphingobacteriales > Sphingobacteriaceae > JBBQYA01. Next base: position 10,391 of record JBBQYA010000042.1, read on the forward strand.
AAACAAATGTGGAAATCACCCAATGGAACTATCCGAAATATTTTGGATGGAACAGTATTTAGAGAACCTATTGTAATGAAGAACGTTCCTCGATTAGTGACGAATTGGACAGCTCCAATTTGTATTGGTCGGCATGCATTTGGGGATCAATACCGAGCTACAGATATTGTAATCAAAGGAAAAGGAAAACTTACTCTAAACTTCACTCCTGATGATGGAAGTGAAGTTCAGATATTTGAAGTTTTTAATTTTAAAGAGGACGGAGTAGCAATGGCTATGTATAATTTGGACGAGAGTATTCGAGGTTTCGCTTATTCCTGTTTCAATCAAGCTTTAATAAAAAAGTGGCCACTATATTTGTCTACTAAAAATACAATTTTGAAAAAATATGATGGTCGTTTCAAAGATATTTTCGAAGAAATTTATCAATCTGATTATAAGCAAAAGTTTGAAGCGATAGGTATAATTTATGAGCATAGATTGATAGATGATATGGTCGCATCGGCATTAAAATGGAATGGGAATTTCGTTTGGGCATGCAAAAATTATGATGGAGATGTTCAGAGTGATACGGTGGCTCAAGGTTTTGGATCATTAGGATTGATGACCTCTGTATTAATAACTCCTGATGGAAAAACGATGGAAGCAGAAGCTGCACACGGTACAGTAACAAGACATTTTAGAGATCATCAGGCTGGAAAACCTACCAGCACCAACCCTATTGCCTCTATTTTTGCTTGGACTAGAGGGTTAGAATTTCGGGGTACATTGGATAATAATCCAGAATTAATTAAATTTTGTAAAACTTTAGAACAAGTTTGTATTGAAACGGTTGAATCTGGAAAAATGACAAAAGATTTGGCTGTAACTATTCATGGAAATAAGGTAAAGCATGGCGAGCATTATTTAAATACAGAAGAGTTCTTGGCAACTATTGACGAAAATCTAAAGCAAAAATTGAATTAAATAGGAAGCAATTCTGCGAAATAAATTGAGAAGCTTTTTTTTAATTTTAGATCTTTATAATTTGAGAATAATCTTGTTGGAACTATTTTGTCAATAATGAGTACAAAGTTTTAAATTTCATTTGATATAATAATCATTCTCATCATGCGCAAACTCTCAATTTTTAAAATCTTAACGTTATTTATCATTCTATTGGTGAGTAATAATTTGAAAGCACAAGTTTCATTAATAAATAGTGGTACAGGTACTTCCACCACATTTAATTATTCAGTTGCTTCTGGAACCAATCGATTTTTATATGCAATAGTAACAGCAGAATTTAGTGCTGCAAATAATGTTAGTAGTTTAGTTTACGGAGGCAAAACTATGATTGCCAGTGGGGTAACTTCTGTAACACAAGGTGGAAATGTAAATGATGTAGCCATATATTATTTGAGAGAATCAGATTTTGCAACATTATCTGGTACTACTGCTACCATTGGTTACACAAATGGAACAGGAAGTTTAAAATCAGTAGGAACATCTTTTTTTCTATTTCAACACGTAGACCAAATAAGTCCAATAGATCAAATTAAAGGGAATACAAAAGTTAACAATACATTTATCAGTTCGAATTCTAACATCAATACTTCAATTAATGATGTGGCGATTGCAGCTGTAAATTCTAGCGATCTCTCTACTATCAGTGTTTCTTCCGGTTTTAATATTATTAATAATGTAACTCTTTCGCAGCATTCCTATGCTACTGCAATCAAATTTATTACGTCTATTGGGCCAGAAAATCCAGTTTTTACTATGGCTGTTTCTTCTCCAAGTTTGGCGTATAGTGCATTAAGAATTAGATGGGATAATGTTCCATTATCGGTAGATTTTTTGAATATAATGGCACAAAAAAGGGATAAAAACATTTATTTAAAATGGAGCACTGCAAACGAAATAAACAATGCTGGTTTTTCTATTGAACGATCTGCAGATGGGAAAAATTTTATAAAAATCGGAGAGGAAAAAAATAGTGCAAAAAATGTTGTCTACAAAAATTACAGCTTTCTTGATACTCGTCCTTTTGTAGGAACTAATTATTATAGAATTGCACAGCACGATTTTGATGGAAAAATAAATTATTCAAAATTAGTTTCTATATCCAATGGTAATGAGTTAGTTAAAAATTTAATCCTCTTTCCAAATCCTGCTTTAGATTTAGTTTATTTTAATTATAATTCTGATGCAGAAGATAAAATCAATGTTACTGTTTTTGATCTTACTGGAAAATTATTAATTCAAAAGCACTATATAGTTTCTGCAAAAAGTACTACAGAAATTGAATTGAATTTAGAAAGTTTAACTAGAGGAATGTATTTAATTTCTACTGAAAATGAACAGGGAATTAAGACTTCCAATCGGATAGTAAAAAGATAAATTATTTACTTCTATTGAAACAAACTCTACATCTAGGTTCATAGCTTTCTTTTTCACCTAAAAGCACTTGTTCATCGTTCTCAACTAATCGATATGAATGACTAGCACCAGCGCCACATCGAACACAAACAGCTTGCACTTTGGTCACATATTCTGCAACTGCCATTAAATGTGGAATAGGTCCAAATGGGCGACCTTGATAATCCATATCTAAACCAGCTGCAATAACTCTCACACCTTTGGAAGCAAGTTTTTCGCAAACTGATGGCAATTCTTCATCAAAAAATTGAGCTTCATCTATTCCTACAACTTGCACATTGCTGCTATACAAAAGAATAGAAGAGGAATTTGAAACTGGGGTAGAATGGATAGAATTTAAATCATGACTTACGATTGCAGTTGGGTCATATCGAGTATCGGTGGTAGGTTTAAAGATTTCAACTCTTAATTTTGCAATTTGAGATCTTCGCAATCGACGGATTAGTTCTTCAGTTTTGCCCGAAAACATGGGCCCAGTAATGACTTCTATGCCTCCACGGCGGATATTTCCTGACGGATGTTCTTCATAAAACATGGCGTAAAGATAGAATTCTAATTATTTTTTTTGATATCAATAAGTCATTTTGCTTTTTTATTTGAAGTGAAGTATTTTCTCTAATTAAAAATCTCACTCAGTTTACAGGAAAATTAAAAACTGTTTAAAGTAAAATAATGCCGTAATGTGGAATTGTCAGTAACTAGCAAATTTTGCCTTTATATTTCTTCGTAATTTTATGCATTAATAAAATAATTTGTAAGCGTTGCAGTTTTAAATAAATATGAACAGGGACACCATTTTTAACAAAATAGCCATTATTCTAGAAGATCTTCACGATCATCATTTTAGTTTGGCAAAATCTTTTAATGAGATTGATTTAGATTTATTGAATGCTAACGCTCATTATTTAGCAGAACATGTTACTCTTTTAAAAAAAATAAATGAGTTGGATAAAATTCATGCTAAAAACAATCCCGACTTTTTGCAGTCTCTTGAAAACGAAAAAATAAATAAGGCCCCTTTTTTAAATAATACGATAAATCAACCAGTGGTTTCTACTGAGCAAGATTTTTCTAATTTCATAAAAAATGAAAATATAGAAACTGAAAAGACAGCAGTTGAAAAACCTATCATATTTAATAAGATAGAGGAAACTCCTCGTCAGGAATTTATTCCAACTAAAATAACTCCATTGTACGACGAAGATGAAATGGCAGTAGCTTTTAAAAAGGCTGAAATGGCAGCCATAGCTGCACTTAAAGCTCCAGAGGAAATAGTTATAGACCAAAAAACAGAAGCTGTAGAATTAGAATCTGTCGACGTTTTATCTGAAAAATTAGATGAAACTTTACCAACAGTAAAATCTGAAAGTGGATTTTCATTTAAACTAGATGAGCAGCCAGAAGAGGATAAAAGATCTTTTTCTTTAGAGGTTTTGCCTGAAGTAGAAAATGGAATAGAAGATCCAATGATTGATCCGATAGTTATTTTGGAAAAAGAAATTACAGAAAATATCGAGTTAGGAAGGGAAAATGAACAAGAAGTAGAAGAAATTGAAACTGAAAATTTTACGTTAAAAATGGAGGAAGCAATTGAGTTAGAAAATGAAGAAAACAGTATAGAAACGCCGGCTGCCGAACTCTTATTTACTAAAACAGATACCATCACGTTAGAAAAACCAGTCGAAAAAGAAATAGTAAACGCAAGAATGGATGTAAATTCTAAACTTGCACCTACAGAAACGGCAACATTAAATGAAAAAATTGGTCGCCAAAGTGAATATCAAACACTTATTAGTCAATTGGCCAAAAAGAAAATTACCGAATTAAAATCAGGTATTGGATTGAATGAGAAATTTTTATTTATTCAAGCATTATTTAATGGCGATGCAAATGCATATAACGAATCAATTGATTTATTAAATGGTTTTACAACGTATAGCCAAGCCGATCAATATATTAGACAAAATTTGGTTGAGAAATTTAATTGGACTAATAAAAAGGAATCTGTTTCTTCTTTTTATGATATATTGAGAAGGAGATTTATTTAAAATAATCCTTAATCTAAATTTATTGATAAGTCTGATTTAGAAATAATGTAAGTTTTCTCTAAAAGGTAAATTAATTGACGATAGTTTGCGTTACGATTTTTGCTAAAAAAGTGTCTCTCAAAGTAAACTCTTAAAAGTTATTTTAATGATGTTAATAAAATTAAAACTCCTGTTTGTAAACTAGAATAAAACATTTACATTTTCATTTAGAATTGCAAATTTTACCATTTAATTTATCGAAGCAAGCCCATTCGGTTTGCATCTAATTTCAATAAAATAAAAAGGAGAATAGTGAAACTCCAAAGAGAAGAACCTCCATAGCTTATAAATGGAAGCGGAATTCCAATTACGGGAATCAAGCCAATGGTCATTCCCAGATTAATAGTGATATGGAAAAATAAAATGGAAAATACTCCATAAGCATAAATTCGAGAATAGGTAAATCGCTGCCTCTCGGCTATGAAAATAATGCGAAACAGCAGTGTGACGAATAAACCAATCACTACTAAACTTCCTACAAAACCATACTCCTCGCCGATAGTACAAAAGATAAAATCGGTGCTTTGCTCTGGCACAAAATCGTATTTGGTTTGCGTGCCTTGCAAAAATCCTTTGCCCAAAAAACCACCTGAACCAATAGCTATCATAGATTGGTTAACATTGTATCCGGCTCCTTTTAAGTCAACATCTATTCCCACCAAATTATTAATACGATCTCTTTGATGGGGTTTTAATACATTTTTGATGGTGTAATCAACTCCAAAAACTACCAAAACAGAGAAGGCTAAGGAAGAAAGAATAATTAGTACAGCTTGACGGCTACGTTTGTAGAAATAAATAAATAAACCCGCAATTATTGCAAAAGCAATGAGGAGGGTCAGTTTTTTTACCATTAATGCTAAAAGAAAAATGATGATCACTCCAAAACCTATCACTAAAACTACTCCAGACAAACCTTCTCTATACAATACTAAAACGAAGGCAAGAAAGGTAGAAGCTGAACCTGCATCTGGCTGAAGCATAATTAACACAAAAGGTATAACCAACAAGCTTGTAGACGCAATTTTGGTGCTCAATTGCTGCATTTTTATATTGGTTCCACTTAGATATTTAGCTAATGCCATGCAGGTTGCAAATTTTGCAAACTCAGAAGGTTGCAATCTGAAACTCCCAATCTCAAACCAAGCTTGATTTCCGCCAACCAATTTTCCAACAAATAAAACCCCAACAAGTAAAAGCAAAGTTATACCATAGAAGACGTAAGAAAAAGTGCTAAAAAACTTATAATCAAGGATTAAAATAAGCATTGCAAGAAACAATGCTGTGAAAATCCAAATCAATTGTTTTCCATAATTTCTATCCAAATCGAAAATACTGCTATGATCTGTGTCGTAAACGGCAGCATAAATGCTAAACCAACCAATAAGAATTAGTGCTATATAAATGCCTAGCGTAAGGAGATCTACATTAAATAAAATACTTTTTTTGTTCATTTAATTTTAGATACAGTATCGTTGATAAATCGTGCATTTAAAATTCTGTCTTCAAATGCTTTTGGTTTTGTAATGCTATCTGTCAAATATTTTTCGACTAGTAAACTGGTAAGAGGAGCAGCCCAAGTACTTCCGCCACCACCCTGCGCATTTTCTATTACTACTGCTATCGCTATTTTTGGATTATCCTTCGGTGCAAATGCAATAAACACCGAATGATCTTCGCCATTGGTAACTTGCACAGTACCGGTTTTGCCACACATTATAATGTTTTTTATTTTTGATCTTCCAGCAGTTCCACCTTGCACTACTGCTTCCATTCCTTCTATTACAGGATCAAAATAGGCGGCATCTATTCCTACATAGTTCTTTTTTGTGTACTCTGGTTTTACAATTTTTTTCTGTCCGATGGCTTTTATTAAATGTGGATTATAATAAAAACCTCTATTTGCAACTATGGCTGCCAAATTTGCCATTTGCAATGGAGTAATTCCCAATTCGCCTTGGCCAATAGATAGTGAAATAATCGTAGAACCTTTCCAAGAACCTTTTCCATAAATTTTATTGTATTGTTCGGCTGTTGGTAGTAATCCTTTCAATTCATTGGGCAAATCTATTTGAAGTTTTTTGCCCACTCCAAAATTATTTACGCCAGATCTCCAAGCGTTAAAGCCTTCCTCAGAATTTTTGAACTGGTTACTTTGGATCAGTGCATTGAAATAATTACAGTTATATGAATTACAACTCCATTGTAAAGACATTGGTAAATTTACAGGAGAAGGATGACTTCTACAACCCACTCGCAGACCTCCTAAAAAATAAGCTCCACCGCATCCATAGGTAGATTCACGAGTTATGATGTGATATTTTTGTTCTAATAATACATTTATGATTTTGAAAATAGAGCCTGGCGGATATTGAGCCATTGTAGGACGAATGAACAAAGGTATGTTTTCGTCCAACAAAAGCTTTCGGTAATTTTTGCTTCTGGCTCTACCAACTAATAAATTCGGATCGTATGTTGGACTGCTGATAAAGGCAAGAATTTCTCCAGTAGAAGGTTCAATCGCAACAATACTTCCTTTCTTATTTTGCATTAATCTTTCTCCGTAAGCTTGAAGTTCTGCATCCAAAGACGACATTAATCTTTCACCAGAAACTGCAGTGGTATCAAATCTGCCATCTTCAAATCTTCCTTTTTCTCTATTAAAAACATCTACCATAATGTTTTTTATCCCTCTTTGTCCTCTAAGTTCGGTTTCGTAAGATTGTTCTATTCCACTTATTCCAATATAATCTCCTTGTTGATAATAGTTTCCAGATTTGGCAATCATCCGATCATTCACCTCACCTATATAACCTAAAATATGTGGAGCAGATTGATTGGGATATTTTCTTACCGATCTGTTTTGCACATAAAACCCTTGGTATTCAAAAAGTTTCTCCTGAAAACCTGCATAAGTTCTGCTTGATAATTGTTTTTCGAAAACGGAGGCTTTGTATTTTGAATATTTTCTGGCTTTCTCAAATTTGGTAATAAAATCTATTTTAGTAATACCAATTAATCGACAAAATTCAAGAGTATCAAAATCTTTTACTTGCCGAGGAATTACCATTAAATCATAAACTGGTTCATTTTGAACCAGAATTACCCCGTTTCTATCACTAATTACGCCACGAGCCGGATAAATAATTAATTTTCTAAGTACATTATTATTCGCAGATAAATAGTAGCTTTCATCTATTATCTGAATATAAAATAATTTGGCCAACAGAACGAAGGCAACGAAAGCTACAATTGCTTGAATTACAAATTTTCGCTCAAAGAAAATGTTCATCTTGTTCTATTGGAAGAAAAAAAGTATTGACTTAAAATAACTAAAACCATAGTAAAAATACTACTTAATAGAATTCGTAAAAGAGTAATTGGGAATTCATTGAAACGAAAAACTTCTATATTAAATAAAACCAAATGATGCATAAAAACTAAAATAGAACTATAGGTAATAAACCAGCGTGAACCCATATTATTTAAAGTTGGAACTGGTTCGTTTTCATATCCTCCTCTTGGGGTCACAATAATCAGAACTAATGGACGGCAAAAAGCCATAAAAACTGTTGCTGCAGCATGTATACCAGCGGTATCTGAAAATAAATCTACTGATAAACCTAACATAAAACCAAGCATTAATAAAGCCCAAGCCGGAATATCTAAGGGTAGGAGTAAAATAAATAGTATATATAGATAGGGATTAAGAACGTTAAATAATTGAATATTATTTAGTATCAACACTTGAAAAATAACCAGAAATATAAATCTGGAAGTATTTGAAAATAATAGCCTAATCATATTTCAATGTGCTTTCCAAATTGTCTTGTTCTTCTGCATATATGTTTTTGACAATATATACATACTGAATATTTTGAAGTCTAGAAGTCATTCGTACTCGAATAGAATAAAAGTTGTCTCCTTCTTTCATCTCGAAATCTCGGACTACGCCAATTAAAATTCCTTCAGGAAATATTGAAGAAAACCCAGTAGTAGTAATTTTTTCTCCTTTTTTGATTAAAATATGACTTGGAACATCCAACATAGTAAGTTCTTGAGGGCTAATACCGTCCCATACAATAGATCCAATATCTTTTGTACTATCCAATTGGCCACTCAGCCGAGTTTGCTTATGAAGTATAGAAATTACAGTACAAAAATTTTCAGAAACATTATTGACAATACCCACAACGCCGCTTCCACATATTACTCCCATGTTTTTGCGAACACCATGTTTACTTCCTCTGTTTAAAGTCAAATAATTGTTTCTTCTATTAGTAGAATTATTGATAACTCTGGCAGGATAATAAATATATTGCTTCTTTAATGTAGTGTCGTTATAGCTAATACTATCGGAAGGAGTTTTAAGATTCGACTTTTGTTGATCACTTAATAATTTTGCATTTTCAGTAGCCAAACTGTCATTTGTTCCTTTGAGGGATAAATATTCCTTAAAATTACTAACCATAAGAAACATTTGTCCGCTTACATTATTTGCAGAGTTCAAAACACTTGCATTCTGATAGGAATTATTTTTAACAATAAGTGAAAAAGATATTGATTCCAAAAACAGGAATAGAAAAAACGCGTAATACTTGACAATAAAAAACCAAAGGTTACGCATTGCTCGACAAAAAATTAATACCTCTCACAGAAAAATTTAAACTTTAAAAATAATTTACGGCATTAAAAATTTAAAATTTTGAATATTCTTTAAAGCTATTCCAGTTCCTCTCACTACTGCTCTTAGTGGATCTTCTGCTACCGTTACCGGGAGTTTAGTTTTTACCGAAATACGCTTGTCCAATCCTCTTAATAATGCACCCCCGCCAGTCAAATATATTCCTGTAGTGTAAATATCTGCAGATAATTCGGGCGGTGTAATTTCTAAAGCTTTCAAAATAGCTTCTTCAATTTTTGAAATAGATTTGTCTAAACATTGTGCTATTTCTGTGTAGGAAACTAAAATTTGTTTTGGTACGCCTGTCATTAAATCTCTTCCTTGCACTGCAAAATCTGCTGGCGGGTCTATTAATTCTGGCAATGCTGAACCTACTTCTATCTTAATTTTTTCCGCTGTTCTATCTCCAATTAGTATGTTGTGTTGTCTACGCATGTAGTTTACAATATCTGCATCAAAATTATCTCCAGCTACTCTTATGGATTGATCGCAAACGATACCAGCCAGTGCAATTACGGCAATTTCTGTAGTACCGCCACCAATATCAATAATCATATTTCCCATTGGTTCTTCCACATCTATTCCAATTCCAATAGCTGCCGCCATAGGTTCGTGGATTAGGTAAACTTCTTTGGCTCCTGCTATTTCTGCAGAATCTCTTACTGCTCTTTTCTCTACTTCTGTAATTCCAGATGGAATACAAATAACCATTCTTAAAGAGGGTAAAAACCATCCCTTTCCAGAATTTATCATTCGTATCATTCCCCTTATCATGTGTTCAGCAGCATCAAAGTCTGCAATTACTCCATCCTTTAGTGGACGTATGGTTTTAATATTGTCATGTGTTTTTCCATCCATTTGCATGGCTTGTTTTCCTATGGCAATTACTTTTCCGGTCTTCCGATCCATCGCTACTATGGATGGTTCATCTACTACAACTTTATCATTGTGAATTATAAGTGTATTGGCGGTTCCCAGGTCAATGGCTATTTCCTGAGTGAAAAAATTAAAAAAACCCATTTATATGTTCTTAGTTTAATTTGGTTTAGTTGGCTTAGTTTATTGAGCGTTTTTGTTTTAAAAATTCTGCAAACGCAATTTCAGAAGATATATCTTATTTTTCTCTCTATTTCGTATGATGGATAATTTTTTTTTGGGGTAATAAGTTTTATATGTTAGGCTGAAATGTCAATTAATGTTTAAAATGTCTAATTCCTGTCATAACCATTGCCATGTTATTTTCATTACAAAAATTAATAGAGTCAGAATCCTTAATAGATCCTCCCGGTTGTACAACTGCTTTAATTCCAGCATGATGAGCAATTTCTACACAATCTGGAAATGGAAAAAACGCATCTGATGCCATAACCGCGCCATTTAAATTAAAGCCAAATTTCTTTGCTTTAGAAATCGCTTGTTCCAAAGCATCTATTCTAGATGTCTGCCCAACTCCACTAGCAAGCATTTGTTCATTTTTAGCTAACACAATCGTATTCGATTTTGTGTGTTTTGCAACTTTAAAAGCAAAAATCAAATCTTTAATTTCCTCTTCATTTGCAATTGTATTACTTACATTTTGCATTTCACTCTCAGCTTCTGAATTTAAATCAGAATCTTGTTCAATTATACCATTTAACAACGATTTAAATTGTTTTATTGCCTTTCCATGCGGATGAAGTTGTAAAATATTTCTATTCTTTTTTGTTTTTAATAAAGTTAGTGCAGCATTTTCAAAACCTGGTGCAATCAATATTTCAAAAAATAAATGATTAATTAACGTAGCAGTCTTTTCATCGAGAATTCGGTTGCAAATTAAAACTCCACCAAAAGCAGAAATCGGATCAGCAGAAAGTGCTTTTTCCCAAGCAATTTCTAGATCTTTTGCGCTCGCTATTCCACATGCATTTGTATGTTTTATAATCGCAAAAGTAGGTTCCGAAAATTCGTCTATCAATTGTATAGCAGCATCTATATCTACTAAATTATTGTAAGACAAATCTTTACCGCTTAATTTGGTAAATAATTCATTCAAATTCCCGTAATAAGTACCTGACTGATGAGGATTTTCTCCATATCGTAATAGTTGGGCTCCTTGCTCACTGTGTTTGAAAACTGGTAAACCTATTTCTTCGTTAAAATAATTAAAAATGGCTGTATCGTAGTTGGATGAAACATTAAATGCTTTTGCAGCAAATTTAAATCGTTGATGCAAATCGGTAAAACCTTTACTAGATTCTAAAATCTCTAATAATTCAGCATATTCTGTTCTAGAAGAAATAATACAAACGTCGTTAAAGTTTTTAGCAGCAGCTCTGATTAAAGAAATTCCACCAATATCAATTTTTTCAATAATCTCCTCTTGGTCGTCCGTTTCTCTCAACGTTTCTTCAAAAGGATAAAGATCTACAATCACTAAATCTATTTCTGGAATATCAAAAGCTACCAATTGTTGTTCATCTCCATCATGTCCTCGGCGCGCAAGTATTCCTCCAAAAACTTTTGGGTGTAGAGTTTTTACTCGACCACCAAATATAGATGGGTAGTCTGTAAGATTTTCAATTGCATTTACTTCAAAGCCTAAATCTTTAATAAACTGTTCTGTCCCACCAGTAGAGTACAATTGTATTCCAAGTGAGTTTAATTTATTAACAACTTTTTCTAAACCCTCTTTGTAATATACTGATATTAAGGCGTTTTTGATTTTTTTAGGGCGGGTCATTCAACAATGGATCGTAATGCAATTTTAGGAAAAATAAACTAGCTTTTCAATCCTAAATAGGATATTTATTCGTGGAAATTAAATAAATAAAACGACATTATTTCTCTATTAAAAATTTATAATTTCTTAAGAAGTGATTCGATAATTCTAGGAAAATGTTGATACTCTAATTGTTGGATTTTATACATTAATGTTTCAACGGTGTCCTTTTTCTCAACCTCACATGCAGCTTGAAAAATGATTTCTCCTTCATCATAATTTTGATTTACATAATGAATGGAAATTCCAGATTCTTTTTCATTAGCATCTAATACCGCTTGATGTACTTTAGTTCCATACATTCCCAATCCTCCATATTTTGGCAACAATGCGGGATGCACGTTCACAATTCTTTTTGCGAAAGCTTGCAAAATATCTTCAGGTAATAGCCAAAGAAAACCAGCCAATACAATAAAATCAATTTTCAAATTTTGCAAAAGACGTAAAACTTTTGCTGGATTATTCATTTCTTCCCGATTAAAAATATGAGTAGGAATCTCAAAACTATCGGCACGAACCAATACATAAGCATCTGCATTATTGGTCATTACAATAGAAATCTCAATCTCCCGATTTCGCATAAAATGCTCGATTATGCGCTGGGCGTTTGATCCTGAACCGGAAGCAAATATGGCTATGCGTTTTTTCAATTTTGT
>JBBQYA010000043.1:0-22449 GCA_038209155.1 Sphingobacteriales bacterium
ATCTATAAACATATTAACGTTATTAAGAGCTAAAATTAAGATTACAAGAATAATTTATCAAAGCTTGATTTTTAGAAATATCTTGCTAACTTTGCAGTCCCTAAAAAAGGGGGAAGTTCAAATTTTACACCTTATAACTAAAAGCAAGTGAATACGTTAAGTTTCAAAACTGTCTCTGCTAACAAAAAAACCGTAAACAAGCAATGGGTGCTTGTAGACGCTGAATCAGAGATTTTGGGGCGTTTGAGTACACAAATCGCAATATTATTGCGAGGAAAACACAAACCAGATTTTACCCCACACGTAGACTGCGGCGATAATGTAATTGTTATCAATGCAGACAAAGTTCGATTAACCGGAAAAAAGATGGAAGACAAACAGTATGTGTCTTACACTGGTCATCCTGGTGGACAGCGATTTATCAATCCAAAGAATTTGATGGTAAAACATCCAACTCATGTGGTTGAAAAAGCAGTACGTGGAATGTTGCCCAAAAATAAATTAGCCAGCGCAATATTTGGCAATCTGTATGTTTATGCAGGTTCTGAGCATCCACATGCGGCACAAAATCCAACAACTCTTAAATTTTAATCGAACGAAATGAGTGTAACTAATACATCAGGCAGAAGAAAAACTGCTGTAGCTCGTATATATCTTCAAGAAGGTAATGGCGATATTATAGTGAACGGAAAAGATTATAAACAATATTTTCCAACTTTACCTTTACAATATGTTGTAAATCAATCTTTGTTGGTTTCTGAAGCTATCGGTAAGTATTCAATTAAAGTTAACGTAGCTGGTGGTGGTGTTTCTGGTCAAGCAGAAGCAGTTCGTTTGGCAATTGCAAAAGCAATTGTTGAATTAGATCCTGAGAAAAAACCTGCATTGAGAGCAAAAGGTTTAGTAACCCGCGACTCAAGAATGGTAGAAAGAAAGAAACCAGGAAGAAAGAAAGCTAGAAAGAAATTCCAATTCAGTAAACGTTAATCCAAAGAAAAGAAAACATGGCAAAAGCAACATATCAAGATTTATTGGATGCTGGTGTTCACTTTGGACACTTAACCCGAAAATGGAATCCAAAAATGTCTCCTTATATATTTATGGAGAGAAATGGCATTCATATTATTGATTTAAATAAAACAATAGTAAAATTGGACGAAGCTGCAAGTGCAGTAAAGCAGATTGTGAAATCTGGGCGTAAAATTTTATTTGTAGCAACTAAAAAGCAAGCAAAAGACATTGTAGCTGCAGAAGCTCAACGTGTAAACATGCCTTTCGTTACAGAAAGATGGTTAGGTGGCATGCTTACCAATTTCGCTACCGTTCGTAAATCAATTAAGAAAATGACGAATATCGATAAGTTTACCAAAGATGGTACTTATGATAATTTATCAAAAAGAGAAAAATTACAAATTGAACGTGAACGCGTTAAATTAGAAAGAGTATTAGGTGGTATTGGCGATTTAAATCGTTTACCAGCTGCTTTATTTTTAGTAGACGTAAAGAAAGAGCATATTGCAGTTGCAGAGGCAATGAAATTAAATATTCCAACTTTTGGAATGGTAGATACCAACAGTGATCCTACCAATATTGATTTTACGATACCTGCTAATGATGATGCAACTAAATCTATTACTCTAATTTGTGGTGTAATTTGCAAAGCAATAGAAGAAGGTTTAGAAGAGCGTAAGCGTGAAAAAGATGAAGAATCTGAAAAAGAAAGCATTGCAAAATCTAAAACTGATAAAGATGAAGAAGGTGCTGATGCAAACAGAACATTGACTCCAGGTACCCGTGCTCGCAAAGGAAAAGGAGAAGTAGCTGAAAAATCAGAAGAGTAAAATATACTAATCGGAACAGAATTATGAATTCGGTTTAGGCTGATATTATGAATTTTGTTCCGATTTTTTTTGTTTAAATATTTAAAAAAATAATAACATGTCAAATTTAACAATTACTGCTGCTGATGTAAATAAACTGAGAACTCAGACAGGTGCAGGAATGATGGATTGCAAAAAAGCATTAATCGAGGCAAACGGTGATTTTGAAGCAGCAGTAGATTACCTTAGAAAAAAAGGAGCAAAAGTTTCTGCAAGCAGATCGGATAGAGATGCAAAAGAAGGTGTTGTAATTGCTAGAACCACTAGCGATGGCAAAAGAGGAATTGTGATTGAATTGAATTGCGAAACGGATTTTGTAGCAAAAAATGCTGATTTTGTTGCTTTCGGAAATACGATTGCGGATGCAGCCATAGCAGAAAATCCTGCCAATTTAGAAGAGTTGCTAAATCTACAGGTAGCTGGAAATAAACTTTCGGAAACCATTATTGATCAAACTGGAAAGATTGGTGAAAAAATTGGAGTTTCTAAATATGAAATTCTAACCGGAGAAAAAATCATTGCTTATATACATGCAGGTTACAAATTGGGAGTTTTAGTTGGTTTATCTGCTGATGCTGGTGAAAAAGGTGTAGAAGCTGGAAAAGATGTTGCTATGCAAATTGCAGCAATGAACCCAATAGCTTTAGATAAAGATGATGTAGATTCTGCAACCATCGAAAGAGAATTAGAAATAGCGAAAGATGTAATCAGAGCAGAAGGCAAACCAGAAGAAATGGTTGAAAAGATAGCTGCTGGAAAATTGAACAAGTTTTATAAAGATTCTACTTTATTGAATCAAGAGTTTGTAAAAGATTCTTCTAAGTCTATTGCTCAAATGTTAGATTCGGTTCATAAGGGACTTACCGTTAAGGCTTTCAAAAGGGTAGCTTTAGGTGCATAAATTTTAAATCCTCTCCTAATCGAGAGGATTTTTTTTGACTTAATTTTTGGTTTAATAAAATAAAAAACCCAACTATATTTACAACCTTATCACAAACATGAAATACAAACGAATTTTATTAAAATTGAGTGGAGAATCTTTGATGGGGAGTAAGCAATTTGGGATAGATCCAGAACAAATCTCTCAATATGCTAAAGATATTAAAGAAGTAATCTCGCAAGGTGTAGAAGTAGCATTGGTGATCGGTGGTGGAAATATTTATAGAGGATTAGATGCCGAAAAGGGTGGAATGGATCGTGTTCAAGCAGATTATATGGGAATGCTAGCTACTGTAATCAATAGCATGGCAATGCAAGATGGATTGGAAAATGCCGGTGTGAAAACCAGATTGATGAGTGCAATAAAAATGGAACAAATTTGCGAACCTTTCATCAGAAGGCGAGCAGTAAGGCATTTAGAAAAAGGAAGAGTAGTTATTTTTGGTGCTGGAACTGGAAACCCGTATTTCACTACAGATACAGCAGCTTCCTTGCGAGCAATTGAAATAGAAGCAGATGTAGTAATGAAAGGAACGAGAGTAGATGGAATATATACAGCAGATCCAGAAAAATATCCAGATGCAGTCAAGTATGAAAAAATTTCTTTTCACGATGTGATTTCCAAAGGACTAAATGTGATGGATATGACAGCATTTACTTTATGTAATGAAAATAATCTTCCTATCATTGTATTTGATATGAATCAAAAGGGGAATTTTAATAAAGTAGCAACAGGTGAGCATATTGGTACATTAGTTCACTCATAAATTTATTTAGAAAATAAAAAAATGGAAAGATTAAAACCACAATTGGACGAAGCAAGAGCACAAATGGAAAAGGCAATTCTCCATGCTGATATCGAAATGCAAAAAATAAGAGCTGGAAAAGCAATGCCCCAAATGCTTGATGGTGTATTTGTAGATTACTATGGTACCAGTACAGAACTAAGCAAAGTAGCAAGTATCAATACCCCAGATGCAAGAACGCTGACTGTTCAACCTTGGGAAAAATCCTTACTTGGTCCAATAGAAAAAGCAATAATAGATTCTAATCTTGGATTGAATCCCCAAAATGATGGAATTGTGATTAGAATGAATGTGCCTGCTCTGACCGAAGAAAGAAGAAAAGAATTGGTAAAAAAGGTAAAGAATGAATCTGAAAATGGCAAAATCACCATTCGAAACATTAGAAAAGATGCCAATGAGAAAATTAAAAAACTTTCTAAAGATGGCATTCCTGAAGATTTAATAAAAATGGGAGAAGCAGAAATTCAAAAAATTACTGATGCTACCATTTTGAGAATTGATAAATTAACAGAATTAAAAGAAAAAGATATAATGACCATTTGAGAAATCAAATGGTTTTTTTCGTTCGTATTACTTCTGAAATTTTATTTGGAATAATAATTTTAAATTTTGTTCCAACTCCGGGCTCGCTGGAAATATCAACGGTTCCAGAAATTTTGTTTACTGCTTCCTTAACTATATAAAGACCAATTCCAGATCCTGCGTTTTCATGAGATGCAACATAAAACATGTCGAAAATATTATGGATATGATCTGTTCCTATTCCAATGCCATTATCTTCTATTTCTATTAAAGCAAATCCATTTTTTACATTAATGGAGACAGAAATCAATTGACCATTTTGGTTTTTCTGATACTTGATCGCATTACTAATTAAATTATTTAAAATAATACGAAGTCTACCTTCATCTGTGCAGAATAAATCAGTTTGATCTACATGTGTTTTGAAAAATATATTGGATGTGTGCTGGAAATATTCAAAATCATTGATCGTCTCGCGAAGCAAACGCTCAAAATGAATTTCATTATAATATTCGTCTGATCGAGTATTACGATAATAATTCATAATATTTTGTACAAAAGCGTCCATCCTGTTTACACTTCTTTCTATCATGGTTAGATATTCCTCTGTAGCCACATTATTAGGTTCTAATTTAGCTACTTGAACAATACCCAAAATAGACATAAGTGGAGCACGCAAATCATGAGAGGTGCTGTAAACAAATTTATCTAATTCATTATAGGCCTTTGATAGTTCTTCATTTTTTTGTTTTAATTGACTTTTAGTCGCGTAAATTTCATACGCGTTTTCAATATCTATTTTTAAATTATGCTCTTCCCAAGGCTTCGATATATATTTATAAATTAAGCCTTTATTAATAGATTGGATTACAGGTTCAATGTCATCATATCCAGTTAAAAGCATTCTTACTGTATCAGGATAAGATTCTATAATCGTTGTTAAAAACTCAACACCTGTAGTATCAGGCATCCGCTGATCGGTAATAATAATATGAACTTTCTCAGTTTTTAATATGTCTAATGCAATTTGAGCTGAGGTTGCAATATGGATGATGTAGTATTTTCTAAAAGCAGCTCTAAAACTGTTTAGATTATTTTCTTCATCATCTACATACAATACTATCGGTTTGGCTTCTACCATTTTTTTTATTTAAGAGGTAGTTCGTACTTGAGAAATAGGTATGGAGATTATAAATTTTGTACCAATTCCTAATTCAGATTCAACTTCAATATTTCCTTTATGTTTTTCTATAATGCTGAAAACAATAGAAAGTCCCAATCCTGTACCTTCGCCCACGTTTTTGGTTGTAAAAAATGGTTCAAAAATCTTTTTCTTAGTTTCGGAATTCATTCCTGCACCATTATCCTCGATAGTGATAATCACATTATTATCAACTTTTAAAGTAGTAATGGTTATTTTTGGGGGTTTGGATGCTGGATTGGTGTTTAATACTTGAATAGCATTGCTTAAAATATTCATAAACAACTGATTTAATTTTCCCGCATAACATTCTATGAAAGCAATATCATCGTAGTTTTTTACAATATCTATCTTACCTTTCATTGCACTGTTCAACAAAGTAAGTGTAGAATCAATACCTTGGTGTATATCTGCCTTTTTTATATCTACTTCATCTACTCGAGAGAAAATACGTAAACCTTTTATTATTTCTGAAGTTCGAATTGCTCCTTCTCCCACTCCTTTCAGCAATGAATTTATTTCGTCTATCACATAGTCAAGGTCTATTTCTCTTTTAAAAGTTTTAATTTCTAATAATTTTTGGGTCAAATTAGTTTGCTCATCTATCTCTTCATATTTTTTTATAACCGAAATTACATCTGCAATATCCCTACGAAGTGGTTTTACATTGGAGATCACAAAATTAATTGGGTTATTTATTTCATGGGCTATGCCAGCAGTTAACTGACCTAGCGAAGCCATTTTTTCTGAATCTACTAATTGGGATTGAGTATTTTTCAAATTATCAAATGTTTTTGACAATTCATCATTTACCATTTCTAATGCTTGTGTTCTTTGTTTCACTTTGCCTTCCAACATAGAATTTTGTTCTGAAATAATTCGTTCATTTTCAAGGGCTATTTTTAAAGCTTCGGCATGAGATATTTCTTTTTCTCTGCGATAAATATTTATTCTATCTGCTAATGCAAAGGATAATAAAATGACTTCTATAGCACTACCGAATTGCAAAGCATAATAAGTGAAATCGTTGTAAGGAAGTATGTTAAAGTTTCTTAATACAAATACACAAACGCTTAATAAAAAAATTGACCATGCTAATAAGAAGAATTTAGCTGTTCTATCTCCACTTCTTGAGAAATTTATGGCGATTATTAAAACTAAAATTGAAGCAACAAAAGCAGTAATCTGAATGGTTAGTTGTGCAATTACATTTGCTCCTGCTAAACCCAAAACCAAACAAAACACATATAGAACAATTACACCAATGATAGATTTATTAAACTTTGGAGAACGTTCGGAAACGTGCAAAAATCGTCTAGTAAATTCAAGTGCAGTTACTCCATTTAAAAAAGGAATAATAAAAGAGCTGTAATTATTTAACAAAGGATTATCTGGCCAAAGAAAACGAAACGTATATCCTTGCAACATGGCTTGAGTGAGACCAGTAAATAGTATATAAGCTACATACCATAAATAATTTTGGTCTCTTACTGTGAAATAAATAAAGAAATTATAAAGAACCATCGCCAAAATAATTCCTATATAGATTCCAAAAATAAGATCCATATTAAATAATTCTTCTAAAATAATTTTTGGAGTACCAATAGACATTGGAAGTTGCAACTGTTCAGATGCATTTACTTTTAAAAAATAAGTAACTAAAGAATCTTTAGGTAAGCTAAGGTTGAAAAGATAATCTTGATGATTATAATATCGATCTTTAAATTGGTGAATTTCTCCTAAATGGTGATATTCTTGGTTTCCTTTGGATGAAGAATAGAGCATAACCTCATCTATAGTTGGGTATTGAATAGATAAAATAAAATCTTTTTCTTGGGATTTATTTAGAAAATTAATTTTAACCCAGAATGTTGAAGAACTAATTTGAAAGTTGGGAACTCCTTCTTCGATCGATTCAAAATCTAAATCTTTTACATCTCTAAAAGTTAATTTTCCAGATTCATCTTCAAAAAATTGTAGATTTTTTTGAATTTTAAAAATGGAGTCCGATCTGGTTAAAATAATCGGGTTGGAAGCCTTTAATTGGAAAAATGAAGAGAGAATAAATAAAGTTAAAAGAGAGAAAAGTTTTAGTTTCATGCCGTTTGATTTTCAGAAACATTTAATTGATACTCTATTTCTAAGCTACCTTTAGGTCCAGTTTCTGTTGCCTTTTGATTGGGGTTGGCAAAAAGCTCTGTTATTCTTTCCTTTTCTTTAGGTTCTGCTTTGCTCAATTCTTTGCAATCTCTTATCAACATAGCAGTCGCGATGAAATCATCCATTGGATAAAAGAAATTTCCATTGTTTCCTAATCCAGTTTCAATTTCTCCACCAATTCGCTTTCCGATTCTTACTGTAACGGGTGCACATAAAAAGAAAATACTATGCACTGGCAATTGTTGCGCAATTACCACACCTACTCTCGCCATGAAAATACTTCCAATTCCTAATCCAGCAACCTCTATAGAATTCCATAAACCACAAAGTTCGCAAGTACCTTCTGTTGCCATTTCGTGTACTTTTGGATCATATTTCCCAATAGCAGATTCAATTGGAAGAGGGAATTTTCCATCTGCTAATTGAATTCTAGCTCCACCGTACACTTTTTGCCTGTCTTCACTTTCTGCAACAATTACATAAGTGTTTTCATGATCTACCCAGTCTGCACCACTTGAAGTCACTTTTGCCAATCCAAAATGAATTTCTAAAAGCCGACGATGCCCGTCTATAAATTTTTCGCAAGTTTCCTTGTCTTGTGTGGCTTTAAAGGCCCTTATTCGTATCATTATTAACAGAGAAAGAAAACTTAATTTTTAATAATTTCTTCAAAATCTACATAGTATCTCCCAGAGCTAGTATGTTGATCTAAAAGTATTCTCCGACAAGTATCCGTAACCATAGCGCCACCTAAAACTACAGATGATGCTAACTGAGGCCAAGTTGTAATTGTTTTTCCTAATTCGGATAAAGAGTATTTCATACGGTCAGATAAATTCTTAAAATCAATCATTGCATCAAGCATTGGAAGCTTTTCTTCATTGGTAAGGTTATTAAGGGTCGAAATATCGACAATATTTGGCAAAGCACCATGAAGTAATTCTCGATTAGGTTCTAAATCGAAACGTTCTATATCCAACATTCCTCTATCATTGGTATCCATCACCACTGGAACTTTATATTCTTTCGCTTTCAATCTACTTAAAATCTTGATATCCAATCCATCACATTCTTCTACCAAAATATCTATTTTCTTTTCTCCAATAAAAAAATCATCTATGTTTTCAGATGTTAAGCCTTGTGGATAAATTTTAACTTTTAAAAATGGATCCAATTCTGCTATTTCTCTAGCGGCAATAATAACTTTTAAAACACCTAAATTTTGAACTCCAGTCCTAATTCTATTCATATTAGTAAGTTCTAAATCATCAAAATCAGCTAATCTTAATTCTGAACAAACTCGTTCCATTGCTAAAGTTAATGCTATAGATTGTCCAACGGAAAGCCCAATGATTCCAATTGTTTTGGTTGATAAAATATCTCGTTCTTCTGGTTTTATTTTATAGATATTTCTGCTTGTACGCAAGGCAATGAATTCGTTTTCGTCTACTAAATGCACTAAACGATTGCTCCAAGAATAATATACCCATACACCATAGTCATTTAAGTGAATTTCTCCTAAATGTTTGATTATAAGTAATTCACTTTCTTCTATAGAGAGTTTTTTATCCGGATTGTTAATTTTTATTAATTCCTTTAATTGACTTTTTATTTGGTCATGAATAATAATGCTTTTATTTGAATTTAATAATTCTTGAAGAGTATTTCTATCATCTTGATTCGATATTCTATAAAAATTTGGAGTAAAATCAGAAGTAGAAATTGATTTATTTTTCAGCGCTGCGTTTAGATCATCCGACATACAAAAGAAAGGTATTACATTTTTAATGTTCTGCAAATGTAATGTAATATAAAAATAGTAATGCAATTAACACACCAAGAAGAATAAATAATGCTTTTCTTTACATAAGTCATTTTTTCGATTATTACAAGCTGTTTAGCAATAATTTTTTATTTTGGGTTGCTATAACCTATATTTACAGCAAATAAAAACCGTTAAATCGCTTACCAAAGTATATTTGTACACAAATGGAAGAGTTAAAAGTTAAAGAAAAAGCGAATGTGCTTTATGTAGATGATGAAACCAACAATTTAATTGCTTTTAAAGCTACCTACCGAAAAGTGTATAATATTTTTACGGCTGAATCTGCATCAGAAGGAAAAAATATTTTAGGCCAAGAAAATATTCATATTATTATCACCGATCAGCGAATGCCCGGTGTAACTGGTGTTGAATTTCTTGAATCTATTATTCCCGAATATCCAGATCCGATTAGAATTTTATTGACAGGCTATGCTGATATTGAAGCTGTAATAAATGCCATAAATAAAGGTCAAGTGTATAGATATATAAATAAACCATGGGACGAAATGGAATTAAAGTTTGTTATAGACAATGCATTTGAGGTTTTTTCGCTTCGTAGAGATAATTTACAATTAACAAAATCATTACTTAGAGCCAATGAGCAATTGGAATTCATTCTTCGTCAAAAACTACTTTCTTAATTTTTTTGTAAAAATTTCTCATGAATTGTTATTTTATTGTACTTTTAAGGCTGTATACTACAACAAACTGATTTGAAAAAATTAATTATATTCTTCTGTTTAATTCTTCTTGTAAATTTCGCAAACGCCCAATATAGAGGGAGATATGAAGGATATGTAACCGCTGGAGTGGGTGGTGGAGTGATTATTTCACATATGGATATTGTTGAAAATAACATTCATCCAGGTGCTGCATTCTACTTTAATTTTCATTCAAGCTACACATTTATGGCTGGTTTAGAAGTTCAATCAGGTCTGATTAATGCTGGAAAAGATATTTATAATAGAAAATCAAAAAATCAATTTATTGCAACTATTTTAAAGGCTAATGTTAAGCTTTTTCCAGATGCAGAAATTATTCAGACCATCTTACCTAATTTATATATTGGTTCTGGAGTGGGTTTTATAAAAAGTAATGTGACAGATGTATTGCCTGATGTTTCAGAAACTTCCGATCCTGCATTAGCAGTAGGATGGAGATCTTCTTACACTGGAACAGATATCATAATCCCATTGAATGCTGGAATTATTATCAATTTTAAAAATGGATATAGAAGAGATAGTAAAGTTTCACTTAACTTGAACTATCAAAATAATAAATCGATTACTGATTGGTTGGATGGATATGCCTCAATAATCGGTGGCGGAAATCTTGCCAAAGATTCTTACAGTTTCGTATCCTTAGCTCTGCATTACAGACTAGGCAGATAAAAAGTTAGTAATGTTTAAAACTTTGCAACTTTACAAGATGTAAAATATAAATCACGTTAATTTCGCATCATTTATATCAGATAGATTTTTAGTTTTAAAATCAAAAACGTATTAGAACTAGCCAATACCGTCTTTTTGATTAAAAATCGAATTTATTAATCCAACTAGCATTAGTTATTAACATTTTTTTGCACTACATTTAAAATTTCTAATTATAAGCAATTTTAAAGTACTCAAAAATGGAAAAACTATACTCCCTCAAGTGGTTTAGTCAAATTTTATTCCTACTAGTATCTGGAATTTTATTCAATACTAATCCTGTGTATTCACAATTGGCACTTCAAAATTTTTCATCTGCTATAGGCACTACTCCACCTCTTGGCTGGACAAATACTGCAAACCTAGGAACAACTGATCCGAATCAGAAATGGGAATTTGATAATAATCTTGATGGAGTTACAGGGTCTGGTTTTTCTGGCAATTATGCCGTTCTTAACAGTGATAGTTATGGAGATGGTTTTACTCAAAATGCAACATTAACTTCTCCAGTATTCAGTTGCGTAGGGTTAACGAATCTAAATATTCAATATTCTGAACAATTTCGATTTTTTGGAGGATCTTCAGGAACTATTGAATTAAGTATAGACGGAGGCACTACTTGGACAAATGTTTTAACTCGCACCTCAAATACAGGATATCCAAATCCAGCAATTTTATCATTAATTTCTATACCGGCAGCAAATGGTCAAGCCAATGTAAGAATCAGATTTACCTACATTGGTACATTTGGTTATTGGTGGTCAATAGATAATGTTCAAGTTTTACAAAAAATTCCAGCAAATATTTTTTCTACCGCATCTGGTGGAAACTGGTCATTGCCAAGTACGTGGGTTGGTGGAGTAGTTCCAATTTCTATAGATAATGTTACTATTGCAAATAGTGCAGCGGTTATAATTGATAACTCTGTAATTGTAAATAATTTAACCGTAGGTCAAGGAACAAGCGGCGTACTGAATTTTGATGCAACTACTTCTAGAACTTTACGAATAAATGGAAACCTAAGCGTTGCAAATGGTGGAACTTTCACACCTGCAAATGGATCCATTGGAAGATCAATTACCTTGAATGGAAATTTTACAAACGCAGGTACAACAGATTTCTCTAAAACGGGAACTGGATTAATAATGACTGGCACTACTTCGCAAAGTATATCTAAATCTGGTTCAGGTGTTTTTTTAAATGGAAATACGATTAGATTTCTTGCTATATCCAATAATGCAGGAATAGTAATTAATACCCCTATCAATATTTCTTCTCAAATAAATTTGGCTGTTGGAGTAGTTTCCAATGGCGGTAATTTGACATTTGATAATACTGTAGGTGGAGTTGTCACCAGTACAGTTTTAGTTCAAATAGGTGCTCAATCTTCATTTTCTGCTCAGCCCTCCATTGGAGGGTCAGCAATTTATAGATTAACCTATACTTTTTTTACGAATACAATTAATGCACAACAAGTAGAAGGATTTGAAATACCTGTAAGTAGAACTATTTTTTCCTTAACTATTAATAATGGGCTCGGAGTTGTCTTAAACGGAAATTTAAATTTAACAGGAACAGGTACTCCTTTGACATTGACCAATGGAATTTTGCACATGGGTTCCAATACGATTACTTTAACTTTACCAACAGCCAATTTTTCAGCTCCAACTTCTACCTCCAATTCATGGGTTGATGGAAAAACCGCAATAACCCTGAATTCAGCGAGTCCTGTTACTCGAAATTTTCCAGTTGGAGGATTTAGTACAGGTCAATCTAGGACTTTAGTAATGAATGGACTAACAAATAATGCGTCTTCTAATAGTATTATTACTGTGGAAGAACAAAACGGTAGTACGAATAATTCAGGTGTAGGAATTTCCAATATTTCTAAAATAAGAAGGCATTTTGCTACCGTAACAGGTAATACGATTACAAATCTTGATTCAGTTAAAATAAATTATGGATCAGACGATTTATTATCATTTAATCCCTTAGCCGACAGAACAATTGGATTTAGCTCCAGCGCATCTGGCCCCTATAATTCTATTAAAACCAACGCAAACATTGGAATAATTGATATTGTAAGTGATCAAACATTAAACTTAAATTTAGGATATTTTGCTTTAGGTGTGAGTGTAGGAAATCTTCCACTTATTTGGGTAGGAGGGCCAACTGGTAATTGGGGTGTACCAAGTAATTGGTCAGATGGAAGTGTACCTACTTTAGGAGATAATGTAGTTTTAAATTCTGCAATAGTAGCATTACAAGGAGGAACTCCTCCTTATTTTGCCAATTCTTTGGTAATAGGAATGGATGCCCGATTAAATGTAGCAGCAAATAGTTTACAAATTGGGCCAAATGGAGGAAGCAATAAGCAGCTAATCACAAATGGAATATTAAATATTTCTGGTGGCAGTGTAACAGTAAATGGCAACGTACTGATTTCTTCTTCAGCAACTTATAATATGACCGGAGGGAATTTAATAATAGATGGCAATAACGGTATTTCTGCAGCAGGAAGTGTGGCAGAAGGAATAGATTTACTAAGTTTTGCTTTGAATAGCACTGGGAATGTGAATGCAACCAATGGTACGATAACGATAATAGATCCACCATTTGTTGGATTAGGAAATGCTTTGAATATTAATGCAAGTATTGGAACAGGTATTCGGGATTTTGAATTTTCCACCTTGCAATTAGGAAACGGAATTAGCAATACGGTCGGCCCAGCTTCTACTGGTTTTATCGTAAATACTTTCGCAGGTTTTCAGATTGTGAAATTAGGTAATGTAATTGTAAATTCTGGTTCTGCACAAGGGAGATTTTTGTCTAGCGCAATAAGTTCGGCAGATGGAACACATACTAGTGGAAACTTAACCGTAAATGCGGGCTCAGAAGCAAGAACTGTGGGTTCTGGATTTACAATAGCTGGAAATTTAATAAATAATGGAACATTTACAACCAGTTTATCCGTTCTTAATGCACTTACACTTGGCAATACCTTGGGATTAATACCATCTGGTGTGCCTCAAATTGTATCAGGAAATGGAATTTTTAGGAATAATATAATTGCACCAAATGCCAGTATAAGCAATTTGACCATAAACAATACAACATCCGTAAGCATAAATTCTACAACATTTCTTTCAGGAACGGGAACAGGGACAGTAAGTAATAATTTAAATTTAGAAAATGGAATCTTAAATGTCGGTTCTAATATTCTTACTTTAGGAACTTCAACTACCAATCTAGGAACAATTTCAATCTCAGGATTAGGTAATATAAAAGGTAAACTTAAACGATTTATAAGTTCATCTACAGGAGTTTATAATTTCCCAGTTGGTGGTGATAGTAGAAGATTAGCTAGTGTAAATTACACCACCGCACCTACATCTGCTGGAAGTTTAACAGCTTCTTTTGTAGAAACCAATCCAGGAAATAATGGATTACCTTTAGTTCAAGGTAGCATAAATGTTAACAAAGCATCTACGACAGGATATTGGGATATGATAGCTGCAGACGGTCTATCAGGTGGAACGTATTCTCCTACTTTTTATGCCAAAGATTTTAGTGGAATTTTAGATTTTACAACATTAGTTTTATTAAAAAGAGCAAATTCTCTTTCTCCTTGGACACTTCAAGGAAATCATGTGCCAAGTGCTGGATCAATTTCTGAACCTATTTTGCGCAGAACAGGCATTACAACTGGTTTCTCACAATTTGGATTGGGAGCAGACTCGGTTGGAAATCCTTTACCCTTAAAACTTATCAGTTTTAGTGGAGAACAAGCTAAATTATCGAACGAATTAAAATGGACAACTTCTTCAGAAATTGGGATTAAAACATTCGTTTTGGAGCGTTTAATAGAAAATTCTGTTTTTGAAAGTATTGCAGAACGATCTGCAAATAATAAATTAATCGAATTCAATTATTCTTTTTCAGATTTTACTTATAATAGAAATGTAATACAAAACTACTATCGTTTGAAAATAATAGAAGTAAATGGGCATGTTGAATTTTCTAAAACTGTTAGTGTAATAAATAAGGATAAAAAATTCAGTGTAAATGTAGGTCCAAATCCTAGTAATGGTATTTTTGAGATTCAGATCAATTCTAGCAGAAATGCAGAAATACAGTTAGAAATCTATGATGTATCTGGTAAAAGAATTTTCGATAATACATCAAAAGCCGAGCATGCGTTTATTACCAAAAATTTAGATTTAAGAGATTATCCAAAAGGAGTTTATTTCTTGACTGTAAATAATGGAGTGAATGTTGAATTCAGCAAAATAATCTTACAATAAGGATAAAAATGTTGTAATCATTTTGTACTATGAATGCAGAAGAAATTAGAGAATATTGCCTTTCATTTCCATTCACAACCGAAGGATTTCCTTTTGGCGGAGAAACATTAGTATTTAAAGTGTATGAAAAAATGTTTGCTTTATTAGATTTGCAAAAAGCAGAAAGTATTAATTTAAAATGTAGTCCAGAAAAAGCAATTATCTTAAGAGAAGAACATTCTGAAATTCTACCAGGTTTCCACATGAATAAAAAACATTGGAATACTGTATTAATAAATGAAAGTTTGTCTAGAGATTTCATTTATTCATTAATTAAAGATTCCTATCAATTAGTTTATAAAAGTTTACCAAAAAAATATTTAATTCAAAACCATGTGGACTGAAAAAGACAATAAGCTACAACGCGAATTTACCTTCAAAACTTTTGTAGAAGCTTGGTCTTTTATGAGTTCTGTGGCACTAGAAGCTGAGAAAATGGATCATCATCCAGAATGGAAAAATATTTACAATAAAGTTTGGATCTCTCTTAATACACACGATGAGGGATCTATTGTAACAGAAAAAGATCGAAAATTGGCAAAAAAAATCGATAAGCATTATCAAGCTGAATGAACTATTTAATTGTTATTTTATTTAGTTTATTCTTAAATTTTTCTTTTGCTCAATCCACTCCTTATGAACTAAGTAAAGGAAAAGAAACGGCAACTTACCAGCAAGCAATAGATTATTATCGATTATTAGATTCTACTTATAGAGAAATTACTATTGAGGAAATAGGAATTACCGATAGTGGAAAACCTTTAACGATTATAAAAATTACAAATTCTGTTTCAGGTGTCAATAAATGTAGAGTTTTAATTAATAATGGAATTCACCCTGGCGAACCAGAAGGCATAGATGCTTCAATGATGTTGGCAAGAGATCTATTAAAAAATAAAAAAATCAATAAGTTTTTAGATAAAATAGAATTATACATTATTCCAATTTACAATATTGAAGGCTCTTTACATAGAAGTGCTACGAGTAGAGTAAATCAAAATGGGCCCATAGAATATGGCTTTAGAGGCAATGGACAAAACCTAGATTTAAATCGAGATTTTATAAAGTGCGATTCTAAAAATGCAGAATTATTTGCTACGATTTTTCAAAAAATAACACCCCATTTATTGATAGATACTCATACCAGTAATGGCTCTAATTATCAATATACATTAACATATGTTGCTACTCAAAAAGATAAATTATACTCACCGCAAGCAGTTTATTTTGAAAATAATCTAATACCAGCTATAGCAAATAGTACGAAGAGTTTGGGTTTTGAAATGATTCCGTATGTTAATAGTAGAAAAACAATTCCGAATGATGGTATAGATGGATTTTTTGATAGTCCTCGGTATTCTACTGGCTACGCTTCTTTGTTCAATTGCCTTGGTTTCATGGTAGAAACCCATATGTTAAAAGAATTTGACAAACGAGTAAAAGCGACTTATTCTTTTCTCTTAAGCAGCATTATTATAGCTTCAAAAGATGCTGAAACCATAATCCAATTGCAGGCTGATGCTGATACCTCTACAATTTTTCAACAAGAATTTCCAATTTCCTATTCCCAAGATACTAGTCAATTTGTAGAATTAAATTTTAAAGGATTTACAGCAAAATATAAAGAAAGTAAAGTCTCTGGTAAGCCAAGATTATTTTATGATGAATCTAAGCCCATACTATTTCCAGTTAGGTTTTATAATGAATTTGTACCAAATAAAATAATAATAAAACCAGCAGCATACATTATTCCGCAAGCATATCAAAAAGTAATAAAGCTTTTAAATTGTAATGGAGTAGAAATGTATGAATTGGTAAAGGATACTTTTTTAATTGTTGAATCTTATAAAATAGATAGTTTTAAAACTTTCAAATTACCCTATGAAGGACATTACTACCATTATCAAGTTTACACAACAGCAAATATTGATACCATCAATTATTTTAGAGGAGATAAAGTGATTATTACAAATCAAAAAACAAATAAATATTTAGTAGAAACACTTGAACCAGAGGCAAAAGATTCGTTTTTCTCATGGAATTTCTTTGATGGTGTTCTAAATCAAAAGGAAGGATTTTCTGATTATGTGTTTGAGGATGTAGCTGCTGACATGTTGAAGAAAAACAAAACCTTAAAAGATTTATTTGAGAAAAAGAAATTGGACGATGCAAAGTTTGCTTCTGATGGAAATGCTCAATTAGATTATTTATACAAACAATCTATTTATTACGAAAAAACTCATAATAGATATCCAGTTACAAGAATTCTATTTGAATCCCAAATTCCTAAACAAATTTTAAGCTATTAATATGGACTTGCTTTCTGCACCAGTTTCGATTTTTATTTTTGTACTTACGGTTGGTACTAGTTTGTATGGTTTGTATGGAAATAGAAATGTGATTGATAATTTAATGCTTCATCCTTACTCCATCAATAGAGGAAAAAAATATTTTACGATTTTAGGAAGCGGCATTGTGCATGCAGATTTAAATCATTTATTATTTAATATGCTTTCGTTTTTCTTTTTCGCATTCACTCTTGAGAGAATTACTGGCTCTTTGTTTTTCGGTTTATTATATATACTATCTTTACTAATCAGTGATTTACCCTCTATTATAAAACATAAAAACAATCCTGATTATTATTCTTTAGGCGCTTCTGGGGCTATATCTGCCGTTATTTTTTCTTATATTCTTTTTGATCCACTTACTAAATTTTATTTATTTTTCATTCCAATTGGGATTCCAGCATATATTTTTGGAGTGCTTTATTTAGCATATTGTGCGTATGCTGCCCGCCAAACTGGTGATCATATTAATCATGATGCTCACTTTTATGGAGCATTATCCGGCTTATTTATCACCATATTATTTCACAAAGGAATTTTATCGAATTTCATACAAACTATCAGTACCCAATTGGCGTTATTGATTTAAAATTATATCTTTATTTCAGATTAAAACATTAATTAATTTTTTCTTGATGGCATGAAAAACTTGTTATTAAACCCAGCTGTTTTACTTACAGGGTCGTTATTTTTAGCGATTGCCTTTTATACTTTATATTTACTTTACAAAAATTCTTATCGCAAAAAGTTGGATAAAAAAGAAGAAAATATAGAAGAAGAAGATGCAGAATTAAAAGATATAAAACTTCCATCCATAGAAGGCATTATTTATCCAAGCGAAAAAAAGGCGATCAATCAGAATTTACAGCGGTAATTCAATACTTTTTTCATCTAACAATTTTCCATCTCGCTCAATAAACGAAATAGGATTTTCTGGATCTTTCAAAATCTCAAATTTTACGAAACCCCAAGATTGCCAAAAGGCTTCCAAAACCTGAGCATAAGTTTTGTTCTCCCAATTCGCAAATAATCTCTTACCGGGCATTACACTGAAAGGCATTGGACTTAAAACCAAACTACCCGAATTTTTGGTAATAATAATCTCAGCACTAGGATTTAATAAATATCCTGAATAGTAAATTCTTGCCGCCAGCTCTTGAAATTGTATAGGATGTAGTTTTTTGTCTTTTATTTTAGTATAAATTTCTTTATGATAATTTTTATTAGCTCCATGATCTTGCAAACAAATGACCAATCCAATACCATTAAATTGCGAAGAGAAGATCATTGTATTCAATTCGTCTCTATAATCAAAAACATGTGCACCTTGCTTTACATCAAATAAGAAAATAGACCAAGGTTTTTGTTCATCAAATTCTATCTGATGAATTATTGAAAGTAAAGCAAGATGATGATTTGAGAATTTCTTGATCAATGAAGGTGCGATGGAAAGAGGCTCATTATTTTCACGTTGGCTTAACGCAAGCTTTAGTTCATTGTAAATAATACCATACATCATTAATCCAGTCCATTGAAAAATTTCTGTTTCTGATAATTGAGAAAATCCTGTAAAACCAGATTTGCTTGCTGTTTCTACTTTGTGTTGCAGTGGTTTTATAAAATTTTCTAAAATGGAAGTCTTGCAAGGAATTCTTAGTAATTGAAAAGTAGTAAAAGACTCGTCGAGAAGCTTAAAAGGCCTATTTTGTAATTCAAATTCTACAACCAACCATTCTGGAAAAACAGACATGAACTCAGATCCATTTGTTTTTTCGCCCGTGATAAAACAATGATGATCATCAAAATGGAAATCGGTAAATGGTTTATACAATTCGTCTTCAATCATTTATAAATACTAATAAGTGACATAGAAATTCCTAATTTTACTTACCAATTGATCATAAATTGGCTTGGTGAATTCAATAAATAAAGTTTGAGGAGCTGGAGGCTGTGCTTCTCTTTGTTCTGTAAGATCTAATTGTAAATTCGTGAGTGCTCGATCATCTCCGCGATAAGTAGCCCATTCATTTCTCCAAACAAAGGTTCCAGGAAACTTTTCTTGCGTTAGCAAACTATTATTGTTTGGATTTACAATTTTGAAATCCAATAATCCACTTGAACTTATGGTTTTTGAGAAAGTAATGAGTTTTGCTTTCACCGTAGCATAAACTGGTTTTCCTTTATCTGTTTTAATCAACACACTATCTTTAGAAAAATCTTCAACACGTTCTTTTACATAAGTTTGCCCAACTACAAAATCATCAAATCGGATAATAATTTTTTGATCAAAATCTTTTTTATTACTTTTTCTAGCTTCGGAAATACTATAAAATCGAACAAACTCTCGGGTACTAAATTCTAATAAGAATTCTGAAATTTTATTCTGAAAAAATTCATTCGTCAGTCCAAAGGTTAAAGACGAAACCGGTATTTGATCTACAATCACATGAATCGTAGCTTTTTCCTTTGCTTCTAAAATTTTATTTCTAACATCTCTAATTCCCGGGACAAATGAATTTGCCGCTATAAAATCAAAATAGGCGTTTTTTGCACTTTGTTTTGTTCCTTCCTGCAATCGTTTTTCGCCTAATGCGTATCTTACTTCGCCAGATTTTTGTTTTGCGTCCTCTTTTTCTTGGGCAAAACTTCTTGGTTTTACTACTGAAAGTGCTGCTGGACTTCTATTTATTTCGTCGTAAATTCCATCCAAACTTTCATAAGAATCCAAAACTTTTTCCCATTTATATACATCTGATGATAGTTTGGTGTCATCTATTCTTTTCAATTCATAACTTAATGCTAGCGGATAAGCTTGTCGTAGGGTTTGTTTTGCATTTGTATTTTTTGGATCAGCTCGCAGTCTGTTTACCGATTTTATAACCGCATCTACATAGTTTCCCTTTTGCAATGACTTTTTTCCAGAGCTGCAAGAAGCTAGAAAGCCTATGAAACAGATAATTAAATATTTTTTCATCTACTTTAATTTATACTGCAATTAGCATATAATTGCCTGTTTTAGAAAATTAAAATTTCTATTTTTATTAATTAGCCTATTATCATGATCATACATGCTAAACCATTCACCCTAACCTTAAAAAATCCTTTTGGAATTTCTAAGAACACGAGAAATGAAACACAAACTATTATGGTTGAGATCAAAAAAGATGGTTTTATTGGTTTTGGAGAAGCCTGCTTGCCACCTTATTTACCAGAAACTCAAAAAAGTGTATTAGCTTTTATTCAAAAAATAGATTCTCAAGAAATTTCTTATCCTTTTGATTTTGAATTAATTCATGATTATTTCAATCATGTTGATTCCGAAAATTTTTCTGCAAAAGCTTGTTTAGACATTGCATTGCATGATTTGATGGCGAAAATAGAAAATAAAACTCTTTTTCAACTACTTAATTCCAATCCTGATAAAATGCCCTATTCTGCTTTCACAATTGGAATAGATAAGTCGGAAATTATAATTGAAAAAGTAAAGCAATCATCTGCATTCAGGTATCTAAAAGTAAAATTAGGGAGTGACAAAGACGATGAAATGATTGCTGCTATCAGAACCATAAGTTTCAAACCTTTATATATTGATGTGAATGAAGGATGGAAAGATAAGCGAAAAGCATTAGAACAAATTTTTAGATTGAGAGATGATGGAGCTAAATTAATAGAACAACCATTACCCAAAGCAGAATTGATAGACACAAGTTGGTTAAGTGAAAATAGTCCAATTCCTATTTTGGCAGACGAAGCTTTTCAAATTATTGAAGATTTAGAAAAATTGCAAGGTGTATATAAAGGTATAGTTGTTAAATTGATGAAATGTGGCGGCATCTATCCAGCATCTAAGATTATAGAAAAAGCCAAAATGATGGATTTTAAAATCATGATGGGATGCATGAATGAATCTTCTTGTGCCGTGATGGCAGGAGCAGCTTTGGCTCCTAATTGTAACTATGCAGATCTGGATGGACCTTTTCTTTTGACAAATAATCCATTTGTAAATCCAAAAATGGCCGAGGGTAAAATAGTTTTAAATAATAATCCGGGTATTGGATTGGTAAAAGTTGAATAAAGCTATAAAAAATAAGGAAATGGTTTAAAAGATTATTTTTCCATTTGTCGAAGAATAAAAACAAATGGATAATTTAAAAAAAAATATTTATTTTAGTAGTCTAATAATCAAACTTTTTATGAAATTAAAATTTCTACTTACAAGCATTCTTTCTTTTACATTATTGGTTGGAGTGGCTCAAAACAAGACCTCTATCAAAGGTCCAAATGTTAAAACAAAAACTATTTCAAGTCCATTTTATGGAGAAAAAATAGTTGCCACTGATCGTGGATGTGCAACGATGGAAAATCTTGAAATTGAAATGAAAAATGATCCTCAATTGGCACAAAGAATGCAAAATGTGGAGAAAGATATTCAAGACTACATTAAAAATAATCCTCAAAATAAGTCAGGAGTAGCGGTTACCATTCCAGTTGTATTTCATGTGGTATATAAAAATGCTGACGAAAATCTTTCAGCAGGAAGAATTCAAGATCAGTTAGATGTTTTGAATGAAGATTTTAGAAAATTGAATGCAGACGCAATAAAAATTCCTGCCGTATTCCAAAGTTTAGCAGCAGATATTGAGGTCAATTTTTGTTTGGCCACCAAAGATCCGCTTGGAAATGCAACAACCGGAATTACACGAACAAGTACTAATCTTGCAAATTTCCCTACGGGCTCCGCCGTTAAAACAATTGGAGGAGGAGGACAAGATCCATGGCCATCAGCTAAATATTTGAATATTTGGGTTTGTGATATTGCTGGATCAGTTTTAGGTTTTGCAACTTTCCCAGGTGGTTCCCCAGCTGCTGATGGTATTGTATTAGATTTTGCTTATACTGGAACTGATGGTTCAGTTTCACCTTACAATTTAGGTAGAACAGCTACTCACGAAGTTGGGCATTATTTAGGCTTAAAACATATTTGGGGTGATGCAA
>JBBQYA010000044.1:0-22185 GCA_038209155.1 Sphingobacteriales bacterium
ACTCTTGCTGGTCTACCATTTTGTTTTCCTGGTGTCCAAGCTGGCATGGATTTAATTACTCTCAAGGCTTCTTCTTCTAATCCTCCACCAAGTCCACCTCTTTCAACTTTCACATTTATTGCTTTTCCGTCTTGGTCTATAACAAAACCGATATAAACCGTCCCTGTGATATTATTTTCTCTAGCAATGGCAGGATACTTTACATTTTTTTGAATATAAGCTATAAAAGCTGCCTCCCCACCTGGGAAAACTGGCATTTGCTCTACGCTCAAAAAAACTTTGTTAGGATCCTCTCCCAATATTTCACCAGTTTTATCGATCAAACTTTCATCTATACCGTCTGGATCGCCTTCTTCTGTTTTAGTTCCAGCATCTGCTTCCTTCAATTCTTCAACTGTTGGAGGTGGTTCATCTGGTACTTCCTCATCTTTAGTAATTACAGGAGGTACGAATTTAATAGTAGTTTTCAACGGTGGAGGTGGCTCTACTGGTGGTGGTGGTGGTTTTGTTTCATCAATAGGAGGTGGCTCTATTAAATTAACTTCGGTACTCACATTTTTTAAGGTTTCTTGCTCTGCCAATCCAGACAAAAGCTTTATAATAAGAGGTGCACTTACTGCTAGTGAGAAAAATATTACTGCGAAAAGAATTCCGAAAAGAGAGTTTTTAGCAAACTCTTTTCTTAGTTTGTATGCGCCATATTCTTTATTTCTTTCTTCGAAGATTAAGTCAACCCACTCCTCCTGATTCAAATCTAATTTTGCTGCCATGTTTTTTTTATAAAGGTGTAGCTTTCAACATTTCTACTTCTACTGGCGTGATATCGACAATAGCATATCTGCCAATATTGCTAATGGCCATTTCGTCTAATATATCTACCAAGTTTTTGTATTTAGAATCGTCCGATGCCTTAATTATTACAATTAAACCATTTTTAAATCCTTGGATACGACCTATATTTTTCTTGTATTCTACTTCGTCTATATCACGGTTTTCGTATCTCTTTCTGTACAATGGGATTGAATCTACCGCTGCATTTCTCAATCTATTTTCACGAATCAATGTTTTACGAATACCCGATTTAGAAAAAGTAGTTACCTGCGGAACACCTGGCTCACCCGTAATTCCATCTACAAAATAATAAACTATTTTATCATCTTTGGTTAGTAAAAGAGTTACCGTTTGCGATGCTTTAATTTTTTGTTGCTCCTCTGGAGGTAAATCTTCCTTCACGGGCATGTTTATTTCCATGGTTTGTGGCTTATTCATGGAAGTAGTAAGCATGAAAAACGTGATTAATAAGAAACCCAAATCAACCATGGGAGTAAAATCTACCCGAGTCGATTGTTTTTTGGATCTTACTTTCCCACCTTTTTTATGACCACCACCGCCGCCACTTTCTATATCTGCCATTTTATTTTTTTTAGCTTAAAATTTATTGATTAGCACTTTCCATGCTGGTAATAAAATTAAATCGGTTTACTTTTCTCTCTTGCAGAGTTGCAATTACCTGTTTTACAATTGGGTAATTAGTGTCTTTATCACCTTTTACTGCAACTCTAACTTTATTATTTGCCAATCGTGTTTGCCATATCCAATCGCTCAACTCGTTTTTAGCAGAATCTGAGGGAATGCCTGGTTGTACAATTTTTGTTCTTGCTTCTCCCTTTACAGCTAGAAATTGTTTTAAACTTCCAATAGGGACTCCAAACTGCGCAACCAATGAAAATTCTTTTATTTCCTGCTCTGTGAAGTTGATATTGTAAATTTTTCCCATCTCTACTAAAGCTTTTGCTCGTACAGGCTGGCCGTCTACGCCAAAAAACACCTGTCCTTCTTTCCCGATCGTAATCAACATAATATCTGATTCGGGTAATTTTATTTCTGATATAGAAGAAGGTGTATCAACCAAAACCGGCTCATCTGGCTTGAATTTCGTTGCCAACATAAAAAATGTCAATAACAAAAAAGCAACATCCGTCATTGCGGTCATATCAACATAAGTACTCTTTCGAGGAACTTTTACTTTCGACATGCTTTATATTGTATTTTGTATAATTAAAATTTAAAAATCAATTCAATTAGTCTTTGTGACGAGAGGCAAACGTTTGAATAATGCTGTATCCAGCTTCATCAATTGCATACGTTATTTTGTCAATTTTGCTCGTGAACACATTGTACATAATGATTGCAACTGCAGAATTACCAATACCTAAAGCGGTATTAATCAAAGCCTCAGAAATACCATTTGCCAAAGCAACAGAATCTGGAGAACCAGCAGATGCAAGAGCCGAGAACGCTTTTATCATACCCAAAACGGTTCCTAACAAAGCGATTAATGTTGATACAGAAGCCATTGTAGCAATTACTACTAAGTTTTGCTCCAACATTGGAAGTTCTAAAGTTGTAGATTCTTCAACTTCCTTTTGGATAGCTAATAATTTTTGTTCCTTATTTAAACTAGGATCATTTTCTACCAATTTGTAACGGTTTAAAGTGGATTTTACTACATTAGCTACAGAACCTTTTTGCTTATCGCATTCTGCCAAAGCAGCATCTACGTTTCCTGCATTTAAATGCGAACGAACTTTAGAAACAAAAACTTGAACTGAACCTGTTCCAGTAGCTTTAGAGATTGTTAAAAAACGTTCGATTGAGAATGTAATTAGCATAATAACTAGAGATAATAGGATTGGTACAATAAAACCACCTTTGTAAATTAAACCTAGAACATGACCTGCTCCATCTTGAACTGGATGATTTTTTGAGTCGCCACCTTCGAAATTTGAGGAATTACCCAAAACAAACATGTAGATAACAATTCCAACAATGATGGATAAAGGAATTACTAATGATGCAAAGGATGAGCTTAGAGAGCCTTTGTTTTCATTTTTGGATACGGGTGCTGTTTGTGCCATTTTTTCTTTTGATTGAGTTTTATTTAATTGTAAGTGAAGTATTATCTGTTGTTTTAAAACTTGTGAAGGGCAAAAATATAATAATTAGACTAATATCAAAGTTTAAAAGTATTTATTAACAAAAGCATAATATAGCTACTAAACGTAGATTATCTCAAATATTATTGTGGATAAGTAGGAATAGAACTTTTTGAGATAAATGGTTGGTTTTCTGATAGAATTATCGATTAAAAAAAATGATTTAAGAATTTTGGGAATGGCTTTTTTGTAGTCAGATTTTGTTTTTTCTTCGTGATCTTGTTTTAAAATAATTTTATAGAATATCTCTTAAAATAAAATTTAAAAAAAAAGAGCATTTCAATTAAGAAATGCCCTTTTTAACTTAAAAATTAATCCGTTACACCGCTTGAACTACTAAAGGTGCAGCAGAAAGAATTTCTTCATTTGCTCCATCAGCAAATTGCTGGAAATTTTTGACAAATGCGGCAGCCAACTCATTGGCTTTATTATCATAAGCATTTTTGTCTGACCAAGTAGAACGTGGATTTAACAATTCTGAAGGAACATTAGGGCAAGTAGTAGGAATTTGCATTCCAAAAATTGGATGTTTTTCAAAAGTTACATTATCTAATTCTCCTTTAAGTGCAGCAGAAATCATTGTTCTAGTATAGGATAATTTCATTCTAGTTCCCGTACCATAAACTCCACCTGTCCAACCTGTATTGATCATCCAAACGTTTACTTCTTTCTCTTTCAATTTTTGACCTAATAATTCCGCATATTTTGTTGGATGCAATGGCAAAAAGGCTTTTCCAAAACAAGCTGAAAAAGTGGTTTGTGGTTCTGTAACACCAGCTTCTGTTCCAGCTACTTTGGCTGTATAGCCAGAAATAAAATGGTACATAGCCTGTGCAGGACTTAATTTTGAAATCGGAGGCAAAACACCAAATGCATCTGCAGTTAAGAAAAATATATTTTTCGGTGTATCTGCTATAGATGGAAGTTTTGCATTATCAATATAATTAATGGGATAAGCAACACGAGTATTTTCTGTTTTTTCTGTATTGGTAAAATCCACCGTACTGGTATCCTCTACAAAATTTATGTTTTCTAAAAGAGATCCAAATTTAATTGCTTTGAATATTTGTGGTTCTTTTTCTTCTGTTAAGTCAATACATTTTGCATAGCAACCACCTTCAAAATTAAAAACTGAGTTTTCTGCCCATCCATGTTCATCGTCTCCAATTAGCGCTCTTTCTGGATCTGCTGAAAGTGTAGTTTTTCCTGTTCCGGAAAGTCCAAAAAAGATAGCCGTATCTCCATCTTTACCCACATTGGCAGAGCAATGCATGGATAGAGTTTTACGCGTATGCGGAAGAATAAAATTTAAGACAGAAAAAATGCCTTTTTTTATTTCTCCAGTGTAACCAGAACCACCGATTAAGATTATTTTTTTGGTGAAATTCAAAATGGTAAAATTGTGCTGGCGTGTACCATCAATTGCAGGATCTGCTAAAAAGCCTGGCGCTGCAAGAATTTTCCATTCTGGTTCGAAATTTAAAATTTCATCTGCCGTTGGTCTTAAAAATAGATTATTAGAAAATAAATTCTGATAAGCAGTTTCTGTTACAACACGGATTGTTAATTTGTAAGCAGGATCTGCACAAGCAAAAGAATCTCGAACAAAAACCTCTTTACCAGCAAGATAAGCTGTTACGCGATTGTATAATTTATCAAAATTCTCTGGAGAAAATTTAAAATTTACATCTCCCCACCAAACTTCATCTTTGGTTATATGATCTTCCACTACAAAACGATCTTTCGGAGAACGACCCGTAAATTCTCCAGTGTCTACGGCTAATGCGCCAGAATCAGCGAGTGTTCCTTCGCCTCTAATAATGGCTTCTTCTACTAAGGATGCTGGAGTTAAATTCCAAAAAGCTGCAGCTACATTTGCTAGCCCCATATCGCCAATTGTTGATTTTGACGATCTCAAACCAAATTCATTCATACGTTTTTCTTTAAGTTAGTTCTGAAAATTTTAGGTTTTCAAAGGTAAATAAAGAATTGTGAAAAAATAATTGGTTTTATTTCTTAAAAAATTATCCTCCAGCTCTAACGGTTTTGTAACCAGCTTGCTGAAGTATTATCATAATTTTATCTCTAAAATCGCCCTGTAATAGTATTTCCTTCGCTTTTACCGATCCACCTACTCCACATTTTGTCTTGAGCATTTTTCCCAAAACTTCACAGTCAGAGTCTGAACCTAAGAAACCCGTAACAAGAGTTACCACTTTACCGCCGCGCTGTTTTTTATCTAAACTAACATACAGTTTTTGCTTTTCGGCAGGTAAAGTATTTTGGATACTATCTTCCTGCACCTCATACTGAAAGTCTGGATTGGTGGAATACATAATTCCAGATCGAACTTCTTTGTTCTTTTTCATAAAAAATTAGGCGGCTGCTACACTTAGCGACATTGGGTTTATTTTATATTCTAATGTATTTCCCATTTGAGAAGGCTCTCCATCTAAATGAACTGCACCTTCTTGTTTTCTTGTTATTTTAATATTTTTCCCTTTTAATATTTCTACCAAAGAAGAATTATGTGCTGTTTTAGAAAATAATCGGAATGCTAATTCTGGAAAATTATACCATTTAAAAGGTTTTACAATACAAACATCCAATAATCCATCTTGAATTTCTGCTGTAGGAGCAATATGAGCATTATTACCCCATTGAGTTGAGTTGGCTATGGAAATCAAAAATGCTTCTCGATCTATTTTTTTTCCATCTATTGTTATGGTGTAAAAGGAAGGTTTAAAATTGTTGAGTTCTTTTAAAGTAGTACTTACATACCCTTGTAAACCTCGCCCTTTTAAAGATGCAAACTGCAAACTAATATGAGCATCAAAACCAACACCCGACATATTAAAAAACTTTTTGTCGTTTAAA
Organism: Sphingobacteriales bacterium; assembly: GCA_038209155.1. Classification (GTDB taxonomy): domain Bacteria; phylum Bacteroidota; class Bacteroidia; order Sphingobacteriales; family Sphingobacteriaceae; genus JBBQYA01. Next base: position 5,874 of record JBBQYA010000044.1, read on the forward strand.
GAAGCAGAATCTATCTTTTTGATTGTGTAATCATTTAATAATCGGATGGCTGCACCAATATTCATTGGAATATTTAAATGCCTTGCTAGTCCGTTTCCACTTCCAAAAGGAATAATCCCTAACGTAATATTATGTTCAATTGCCGCTTTTGCTACTTCATTCACTGTACCATCTCCGCCTACAGCAACTACAAATTGATACCCTTTATCGATACCATCTAAAGCCAATTGATAAGCATGTCCGCTATATTTACTGATTACCAATTCTGCATCAATCTTATTATAATCCAGATTATCATCTAAAGATTTTTGGAAATTTAATTTTGATCTTCCACCTGAAATTGGATTTATAATGAACAATATTTTATGTTTCGATTGAGAATTTTGCATTTTTTGTTGTTAATTTCGATTATTTTGTGCGGAATTTCTTGCCTTAGGGCGTTAAATTCGGATAAATTTCTCTTTAATGAAATATAGTTAGCTACAATTACAAAGAAGTAAAAGAGATCTGATAAATGTTTTTATTTTTGCGCTTTAATAACAAATTTTTGAATTAAACTTTTTGAATAGATCAACAAAAATATTTCTTTTTAGGCAATCTAGCATAAATTTTTTTTCTTCTCATTTATTCAATATTTTCTTTACATAATATAACTATGGCTTATTTATTTACTTCCGAGTCCGTATCGGAAGGGCATCCAGACAAAGTTGCCGATCAAATATCGGATGCATTGATTGATAATTTTTTAGCTTTTGATCCAAGTTCAAAAGTAGCATGTGAAACATTAGTAACTACAGGTCAAGTAATATTGGCTGGTGAAGTGAAATCCAAAACCTATTTAGATGTGCAGCATATAGCACGTCAAGTGATTAAAAAAATTGGATATACTAAAAGTGAATATATGTTTGATGCCAATTCTTGTGGTATTTTATCAGCTATTCATGAGCAAAGTGGTGATATTAATCAAGGAGTAGAGCGAGCAAATCCAGAAGAGCAGGGAGCAGGAGATCAGGGGATGATGTTTGGTTATGCTACTCGTGAAACTGATAATTATATGCCTTTGGCTTTAGATTTATCGCATAAAATTTTGTTGGAACTTGCAGTTCTAAGAAGAGAAAACAATGAGATTCAATATTTAAGACCTGATGCAAAATCTCAGGTTACGATTGAATACAATGATGACAATAAGCCAGTTAGAATAGACGCTATTGTTCTTTCTACCCAGCATGATGATTTCTCGACGAACGATGAACAAATGTTGAGCAAAATAAAATCAGATATTATTAATATTTTGATCCCAAGAGTAAAAGCAAAGCTGAAACCAGAATTGCAAGATTTATTTGACGAAAAAATTATTTATCACATCAATCCAACTGGAAAATTTGTAATAGGTGGTCCACATGGAGATACCGGACTTACCGGAAGAAAAATAATTGTAGATACTTATGGCGGAAAAGGCGCTCATGGTGGTGGTGCATTTTCTGGAAAAGACCCTTCAAAAGTAGATAGATCTGCTGCTTACGCTACCAGACATATTGCAAAAAATTTAGTAGCTGCTGGAGTTTGTGACGAAGTTCTAGTGCAAGTTTCGTATGCTATCGGAGTTGCAAAACCTATGGGAATTTACATCAATACCTATGGAACAAGCAAAATTTCTTTATCAGATGGTGAGATTTCTAAAATAGTAGAAGAGCTATTTGACCTTAGACCTTATTTCATTGAAAAGAATTTGAAACTAAGAAATCCAATTTATAGTGAGACCGCAGCCTATGGACACATGGGAAGAGAATATCAAAAAGTAACAAAAAGCTTTACTGATCCAGCTGGAAAAACCATCCATCTAGAAGTTGAACTATTTACTTGGGAGAAACTAGATAGAGTAGAGGATGTGAAAAAAGCATTTAATATTTAATAAAAATTTATTGATTAATAAAGCATCTCTTGAAAAAGAGGTGCTTTTTTTATTTTCAGGATTTTTGTTTTTTATTAAAACCCAAAAAAAACCATTCTTATTCACTTTTAGAGATTAAAATTCTATTAATCAATTGTTGTTTTTTCTCTTTATATAAATGTCTTGAATTAACGTGATTAAATGTTGTCCATAAATCCATTAACTCAGCCAAGGAGATTTTTAGGATGGAACACAATCGCATGATAGACAGAATATTCATGTTTTCTCCAGATTCCCAGCGAGAATATAAGCTATTGGACAAGCCATTGGAAGCTGCAAATAGGTCTACGGAATTATACCCAACTTCTATTCTTATTTCACGAAGTATAAAACCAAGGTTGTTAAGTAATTTCTTTTCAGTTTGGCTTATAGGAGTACGGGGCAAAATCTTTTTTTTACAAAAAGAGAATTTTTTTTTGCAAAACCAAATTTTCTTCAATTTTTTACCATATATGATAAAAAATAGTTGTAAATTTTATTTTTTGTATTTTTTGAAGATATATTTAGAAAAAAAACTATTGTTTGAAAAATCATTTCAAACTAATTGGAACAACTAAAACCGAATCTAAAACCTTTAATATACACTAATATGAAAACTAAACTGATAACTATTTTAAGCATTGGACTATTTTTATTCAGTGCTTGTAAAGAAGACAACGAGTTCAAATCCTTAGTAACAGGTAACCTTTATTCTGATTGCTTTAGCAATTCACCCTTAAAAAACAGAAAATTAAAATTAATATATTCTACTAAATCTAGACAGAATGGCACTTTAGCTGAAACTACAACTGATGCAAATGGATTTTTTAAATTCATCTATGAACATGAAAACAGGTATGCTAAAATAAAGATTGAAGATGTAGATTTAATACAATATGGAGTCATTATCGTAGATAATATATTTTCTTATCCTAATCGTACCAAAATGAAAGTATATTATCAATCAAATGGAAAATTAATGTATAAAACAGCTTTTAATAATACTTATAATCAAAGCGATACATTATATTACCGTCACCCTGGGTCAACCAAAATAAAAACCTTAGTTGGTCCATTTAATAAAGATCAAATTATTGATAGCTTATTATTTCCAACTGGAAAAACGCATTTAAAATTTTATTGGGGAATAGGATATGCTGATTTTAGAAAAAACTTTAAATCTTCTGAATGTTATCATTGTATTCCTATAGAACAAGTTGCCTGTGGTCAAAATACATTTTTGACCATTAAAGATTAAAATTTTTTGGAAGACTGAATCATTTCAAACGTTAAATTAAGATTTTCTCTAAAATGTAAAAATATAAACCGGAAAAAAATTATAGTATAATTTATAAAACTTAACATCTATTACAGTTTTAATTAAAATCTTTGAACTAATAATAAATAAAAATTTAAACAAATAAATATAATTCTTAAACAAATCCTATGTACAATTTTAAATCAAAAAAAACACTTTTAATTATTGTCTCCATTATCTCTGTATGGTCTATGACTATGTCTGGCTGTAAAGATAAAAAGGAAGATGATCCAAAACCAGTTATTGAAGCACCAAAACCTCTTTTCAAGTTTACTAGTAATGGTAAAGATTTTAAAGGTATTGCTTCTGAATCATTTGCTGATACATTAACAGATGTATCGAAAGATAAAATGATTGAGATTATTACATACAATGCAGATTCAAGCGAAGGATTGCAATTTTTGATAAAGGCGCGAGCTACTGGAACTTATTTATTAAACACTCCAACGACAACTTATGGAAGTCAAGTTTTTAATTATTTTAATCCTTCCCAAATTTATGAATCAATAGCTGGCACAGTAACAATCACTAAGTACGATTTAGCAAATAAAAAAATATCTGGAACTTTTGAAATAAAACTTGGCCGAAGCAGTAAAAGTACAATTGTAGAAAAAGAAAATACCAAGGGTGAATTCAATGATGTAAAATTTACTAAATAACTTTAAGCAAATAAGCAAAAAGCCTTGAACGAAAGTTTGAGGCTTTTTTTATGTTCAAAATTACTCTTCGTCAAAACCCAAAAGTAACCGTAAGCTTTGCGAAAAAGTTATCAATTAATTCTGGATTTGCATACGGCCCATAACGTTGGTAAAATGCCAATCCTAAACCTCTTAAAAGATTGTTTTTGAGTTTTACCATTTCTTCAAAATACACTCCTGACTCAAAGTATCCTTTTTCTAATGTTTTAATTGGATAATTTAAATGGTATTGTTTTCCTATTAAATTACCTATGCTGGCGTTAGTTACCAGAGATAAGGATGGGCTAAATCTTTTTCTTTGAAATAAAAGTCTTTTGAATTTATGATTAATAAAAATAGCTGCATATTCTGAAGACAAAAATTCATTTCTTTCCATTGTTTCAAACAAATTTGCCCCGCCTATTCTCAACAATCCAGTCTGCAGAATATTCCCTTTCCCGTTGTAAGAAATACTGTAAGGAACGGGATTATCAATATAGCCTGCTGTAAATTCAAAGTCTGTTCTACCAATATTTCTAATTTGAATGTAGTTTTTAATTTTTATATCAAATTTTAAATATTCATAAGCATTGTATCCTTTCGTGATTTTCAAAAATAAAATCGGATATGGCGCTGCAAAAATTATTTTATCAGATCCATTTTTTAAATATCTTTCACCATAAGCATATCGGAAAGAAAGCCCCACCTCGTTAAACGTATATTGATTAGTTGGTTCATTTTTAGCAAATAAATAGGTAGTTGTGGCCTCTCTTCGGGTTTCGTTTATAAAGGCTGTGGTTAGTAAATAATTGAGAGGGCGAGCAGTTGCAGAAAACTCCAACTTTTCGTTATAATCCATATTAGTAAACACAAAGTAGCGAGCAGCATCAGCAAATGTTCTTTTTTCATTAAAAAAACGAACATTTCCAGACTCAATAATATCATTTATGTATTCTGCTTTTAGTTTGATTTCGTTTTTTTTGTTTAAATAAGTTTCTGCCATTGCACCATATTTCCATTTTTGATCTCCGAAACTATAACCGATATAACCTCCTGCGGTGAATTTTTTAGACAAATTTTCGCTGGTGTATAAATTAAAACTCGTCCGCAATTTCTCAAACCCGTTATAAGTAATAATGTTGGTAATATTGGTTTTGAATTTTCCCAGCGGAACAAATCCAGTTCTAATTATTTCTAGATAAGAAATTCTATTGGAGGCTCTTTTTTTAATACCCATAAAATCCAAATCATTATAGGTGTTTTCTTCTTTTGGTATCAAGGGTTTTTTTCTGTATTCGCTGATCAATTTTTCAGCGTTGACTTCTGCACTATCTGAAATTCGGATTGGCGCATCATCAAATTTTACTTTTCCTAAGGAATCATTGACAGAAACCTCGTTAAAAAAAGTATTTAAAACACCAATTACATTATACCCTTTCACCTCTACCACTCCATTAAAATCTACTTCGCTTGAATAAAAAGTTGGAAACCAATGGCAATTTTGTCGATTAAATCTTTGCTCTATTTTAAATCGTACTCTAGGCGGCTGAGCAGCTTCGGCAAATATGCTTTGAATTGCATAACCATCACTATTTATGTTCATTACTCCTTTGATTCCATCAAATAGTTTTCCATCTTTTGGTTTAAAATCGATCACATAAATAGTATCAGAATCCTTAATTTTTGTTTCTCTAAGAGTATAATCATAGGTTTTGATTCCATTTTTATTTAATGGACCTAAATAATCAACCTTTGAAATTTTCAAATAATCATCATAAAAAGAAACGATCTGGAAATTGATGGCAATCAAACTTAAACTGGATTTTCTTAGACCCGACATTTTAATTGCACGAACTATTTCTTCGGATTGAGATGCATTTTTCATGTATTTGTCTGCAATTGTTTCAGACATGAAAATATATTGAGTATTGTAAAATGAATCAATCGCTAAATCATATTTACTTCTTTTCTTTTTGCTTTCAACTAACACGTTGTTTGGAAAACCCAACTCTACCAAAGGCTTTCCTTTTCGCATAATGAATTTATTATACGATCGGTATTGGTAAGCCTTTAATTTTTGGTAATCATTGATTGGTCTGTTTTTAATTGCAATTGAAATTACCTCTTCAACCTTTTTGTACGATTGAGAAAAGCAAGAAAAGCTTAGAAAAAAAGCACATGGAAACAATAAAATTTTACTGAGAGTAAATTTTTTCATGTTAGTTATCTTGCGCAAATTTTAATGAGAACATAGACATGCAAGAAAGTGAAAATCCATGGAAAACGATAGAGAGCAAAAAAATTTATGATAATGCATGGATAGATTTAACAGAACATAAAGTAATTAATCCAGCAGGTGGAGATGGTATTTATGGAGTTGTACATTTCAAGAATCTTGCCATCGGAATTATTCCAATAGACGAAAAAGGTAATATTTGGTTGGTAGGGCAATACCGTTATCCTCTGAACGAATACAGTTGGGAAATACCAGAAGGCGGAGGAGATTTGCAAGTAGACCCTTTAGAATCAGCAAAAAGGGAACTTTTGGAAGAAACAGGATTGAAAGCAGAAAAGTGGTCAGAACTACTGATTATGCACCTGTCCAATTCAGTTTCAGACGAAAAATCTATTCTTTTTCTTGCTGAAAATCTTACACAATTTGAGGCAGAACCAGAAGAAACAGAGCAATTGGTGATTAAAAAACTACCTTTTGAAAACGCTTATCAGATGGTGATGCAAGGAGAAATTACGGATTCTATGTCGGTGGCAGGTATCATGAAATTGAAATTGATGAGAGAAGGGTTTTAGGTATTTTAAAAATTCCTTTTTATGGTTATGCGATCCTTGAGTAAATCTTTGGGTTTATTTTTTCTTTGTGATCCTTGGGTTTATTTTTTTTTCCTTGTGAAACCTTTGAGATCCTTGGGTTATATTTTTTTCCTTACGTTAAAGAAATCTTGAGGCTTCGCCATTTTTTTGGGTGTGATCCTTCGCTTTGCTCTGGATGACATGGGAAATACGATCTAGATGAGGGAGGAAGAGATTCTTCGCAGAAGCTTAGAGAAGCAAAGGAAAGGTTTCTTAGCTGAGTAGAGAATTACAAAGGGGATGAGATCCTTTGCTGCTCTCTGGATGATAGGGGAAGAGATTCTTCGCAGAAGCTCAGAAAAGCAAGGGGAAGGTTTCTTAGCTGGGTAGAGAATGATAAAGGGGATGAGATCCTTCGCTGAAGCTCAGAAAAGCAAAGGAAGGGTTTTTGAACTTGGTAGAGAATGACAAAAGGGAAGAGATTCTTCGCAGAAGCTCAGAAAAGCAAGGGGAGGGTTTCTTAGATTGCTAGAGAATTACAAAGGGGAAGAGATTCTTCGTTGCACTCAGAAAAGCAAAGGAAGGGTTTTTGAGCTGGGTAGCAAATGACGAAAGGGAAGAGATTCTTCGCTGAAGCTCAGAAAAGCAAAGGGTTTTTCAGTATAAAAGGAGGAGATTCTTCACCGCGTTCAGAAAAGCAAACCCTTTTTTAAAGTTGAATAATTATAAATAACCTAAATATTCTATTGTTAAAAGGGGATTCTCTTAAAAAAATAGTTTCTTTGCACAATGGAATACGGCTTTTTAATCGAAAAATCAGTTCTGGTGATCGTAGTTTTTGCTCTGACACTTGGTATTGCGCTTTATTCAACCTATGCAGAGCGAAAAGTTGCAGCATTTATGCAAGATCGGGTCGGACCCAATAGAGCAGGTCCTTTTGGACTGTTGCAACCTTTAGCAGATGGAGTGAAAATGTTTTTTAAAGAAGAAATTATTCCTACTCAAGCAAGTAGTGCTTTATTTATAGCTGGACCTTCAATTGCGATTTTTACTGCCTGCATGACCAGTGCTGTAATTCCTTGGGGACAAAGTTTAGAGATTTTTGGTCGCACGGTTGTGCTTCAAGTAGCAGATTTGAACATTGGAATATTATATGTTTTTGGGGTAGTTTCTCTTGGAGTTTATGGAATAATGATTGGTGGTTGGGCTTCTAATAATAAATTTTCTTTGATGGGAGCTATCAGAGCTGCATCTCAAAACATCAGTTACGAGATAGCAATGGGACTTTCTATTATTGCATTATTGATGGTAACCGGAACTTTAAGCATGGGAGAAATCGCTGCACAACAATCAGGTTTTTCTTGGAATGTTTTTTACCAACCTTTAGGATTCATGATTTTCTTGGTTTGCGCTTTCGCTGAAACTAATAGAACGCCATTTGATCTGCCAGAATGCGAAACAGAATTAGTTGGCGGTTATCATACAGAATATAGCAGTTTAAAATTAGGCTTTTATTTATTTTCTGAGTACATCAACATGTTTGTGTCTTCTGCAATATTGGCTACATTATATTTCGGTGGATATAATTTTCCATTTATGAATGACTTGGGATTGTCTCAAAACTTCGTTACAATCATTGGAACTAGCTTTTTATTCGCTAAAATTTTCTTCTTTATCTTCTTTTTTATGTGGGTAAGATGGACTATTCCCCGTTTCAGATACGATCAGTTGATGAGATTAGGATGGAATATTTTAATTCCCTTAGCAATTGCAAACATTGTAGTTACAGGAATCTTTATTATAGCGAAAAGCACATACTTTTAAAATATATCCATTGGAATTGGGTTAAATAATATTAAATAATAGCATGGAGTCATTAAGTAATAAAAAAAAAGTTTTAGAAAAAAAACCCATGAATTTTTGGGAAAGAATTTATATTCCGGCCATTTTAGGTGGAATGGCTATAACGTTTAAACACATGTTTAAGAAAAAACATACTGTGTTTTTTCCAGAACAGACTAGAGAATTCAGCGAAAACTTCAGAGGTTTACACTCTTTGAAAAGAGATGAAAATGGAGCAGAAAGATGTACTGCATGTGGTTTATGCGCACTTTCTTGTCCTGCAGAAGCTATTACGATGGTAGCTGCTGAACGCAAAAAAGGAGAAGAACATTTATACAGAGAAGAAAAATATGCTTCTGTTTACGAAATAAACATGTTGAGATGCATATTTTGTGGATTTTGTGAAGAGGCTTGTCCAAAGGAGGCTATCTATTTAGATGGAAATATTCCAAAAGCAGATTTCACCCGTGGTGAATTTATCTATGGAAAAGACAAATTATTACCCGCTATGCCAACAGAAAATAAAGTTTTAATTCCATAAGCTATATTAATTAATAGTTTTGCATCCGAAATTTACTATTTGCTAAAGCCGAATGATTCAATATTTATTTTATTTCTTATCCTTTATTGTCTTGGCATCGGCTGCTATGGTAGTAATTGCTAAAAATCCAGTTCATAGTGTATTATATTTAGTTCTAACGCTTTTTGGAGTAGCCTGTCATTACATATTATTGAATGCTCAATTTCTTTTTGCAGTACAAGTTATCGTGTATGCAGGAGCAATCATGGTTTTATTTCTCTTCGTGATAATGTTATTAAACTTAAACGATGCCTCAGAAACTGTAAAAAGCCCATATGGCAAATTAATTTCCATCATAGCTTTCGGATTATTGCTAATTACTCTAGTAGGAGCTTTAAGATCTACAGCAGAATCTCCAGTGATGGAACTCAACGACACTTCTATTGGTTTAGTCAAAAATTTAGGAATCGTTCTATTTAGAGATTTCCTTTTACCATTTGAAATGTCTTCCATATTGTTGCTTTCTGCAATGGTAGGAGCAGTTTTATTAGCAAAAAAAGAAAAAGCAAAAGCATGAATACGCTTACAGAAACCATACGCTTAGTCCCGATGAATCATTATATTTTGCTGTGCACAGCATTATTCTGTATTGGGGTTTTGGGAGTGCTCACCCGTAGAAATGCAATCGTTTTATTTATGTCAATAGAACTTATGTTGAATGCAGTTAATTTGCTTTTAGCTAGTTTTTCTGTTTTCAGAAACGATGCTTCAGGTCAGGTTTTTGTATTTTTTATAATGGCAGTTGCGGCAGCAGAAGTTGCCGTTGGATTGGCAATAATTGTTATGATTTACCGAAATGCTAAAACCATAGATGTTGATCTGATGAATAAATTGAAGTGGTAAATAAAATTTAAAGCTGAAAAAAGATTTATAAATGTTTGAATTAGTTTGGTTAGTTCCTTTATTACCACTTTTAGGATTTGCAATAAACGGCTTAGGATTTAAGATTATTCCGAAATCTTTGGCTGGCATTATTGGTTCGGCGGCAGTAATCGGATCTTTTATTTTAAGTCTAATTCTACTAAATAATCTAGCCGATTCTACGGTTAAATCCTTCACCATTAATTTATTTACCTGGTTCTCTGTCGGAGACCTAAGTATCAATCTTTCTTTTTTATATGATCCGTTAAGTGCTTTAATGCTTTTGATCATTACTGGAATTGGATCACTGATTCATATTTATTCCATTGGTTACATGAGCCACGATCCTGGCTATGGAAAATTTTTCGCCTACCTTAATTTGTTTGTTTTCTTCATGCTTCTTTTGGTTTTAGGATCCAATTTCTTGGTCATGTTCATCGGTTGGGAAGGAGTTGGTTTATGTTCTTATTTGTTAATTGGTTTTTGGTTCAAAAATCAATCCTATGCATCAGCAGCCAAAAAAGCATTCGTAATGAATCGAATTGGTGATTTAGGATTTCTTTTAGGCATATTTTTAATTTTTAACACATTTGGTTCTTTAGAGTATTCGGTTGTTTTCTCTTCGCTTCAAAGTTTCGCATCAGGAAATCCAATTTTAACCACCATCACTATTTTACTATTTATTGGAGCTTGTGGTAAGAGTGCTCAAATTCCTTTGCATACTTGGTTGCCAGATGCCATGGCTGGCCCAACTCCAGTTTCTGCATTAATACATGCCGCTACCATGGTTACAGCAGGTATTTATATGATTGCAAGATCCAATGCCTTATTTAATTTGACTCCATTGACCATGGAAATCATTGCTGGAATTGGTTTAGCGACCGCTGTTTTGGGAGCTTTGATTGCATTAATCCAAACAGATATTAAAAAAGTTTTAGCCTATTCTACGGTTTCGCAATTGGGTTATATGTTTCTTGCTTTAGGTGTTGGAGCCTATTCAGCAGGGGTTTTTCATTTAATGACACATGCTTTTTTTAAAGCTTTATTATTTCTTGGAGCTGGTAGTGTGATCCATGCTATGAGCAATGAGCAGGACATGCGAAATATGGGCGGATTGAAAAAGAAATTACCTATTACCTATTTAACCATGCTTATTGGAACCTTGGCTATTTCTGGTATTCCACCGTTTTCTGGTTTCTTTTCTAAAGATGAAATCCTAGCTCATGTATATGAATTCAGTCCTGTAATGTGGGGAATTGCAGTAACTATTGCTTTCATTACAGCTTTTTATATGTTTAGATTAATGTTTTTAACATTTTTTTCAGATTTCAGAGGAACAGAAAGTCAGAAAAGTCATTTGCACGAGTCTCCTTTTAGCATGACCATGCCTTTAATAATTTTAGCTATTCTTTCTTTTGCTGGAGGGTTTTTAAATATTCCTGAAATTTTTGGTGGTAATCATTTATTAAGTTCTTTTCTAAATCCTGTATTGAATACCGAAAGCCATGTTTTAAATCTAAGCCACGAAACAGAATATTTGTTGATGGCTGTTTCTGTGATTGGAGTTTTAATTTCTATTGGTTTTGCTTTTTACACTTATGTAAATAGAGCGACCTTACCAGCAGCAGATATAGAAACACAACCAGCACTTAGTAAAATATCATTTCATAAATTTTATTTAGATGAATTTTATGAATTGATTATTTCAAAACCTTTAAGAGCATTGTCTACTATGCTTTTTGAATTTGTGGATAAAGCCGGGATAGATGGCCTAATCAATGGAACTGGAAAATCAGTAGTTTTTGGTGGAAAATACTTGCGATACCTGCAAAGTGGATCCATCGGTTTTTATATTTTAATCATGGTAATCGGAGTGGCTGCCATGTTCATTTTTAGTTTTATTCGGTTTTAATATTACATACAGCATAGCTACAGCATGATAACTGCTTTACTCATATTTTTTCCGATACTAGGTTCTTTATTACTTTTATTACTCAAAGGAGAGTCGGTGAAAAAGATTGCTCTTCTTTTAGTCTTAGTAGAATTTGCGATTTCAATAGCTGCCGCCCTTAGATTTGTTCCTGCTTCTGGCACTCAATTCCTATTAGATATTCCTTGGATTCCCGCTTATGGTATTCATCTTAAAGCAGGCATAGATGGCATTAGTTTATTATTGGTTTTATTAACTACCGTTTTGGTTCCTTTAATTATTCTTTCTACTTTCCAAAGAAATTTCAAAAATCCTGCTGCCTTTTATGCATTATTATTATTTATGCAAGCAGGGCTTATCGGTGTTTTTGTAGCCTTAGATGGATTTTTATTTTATGTAAGTTGGGAGATAGCCTTAATTCCAATCTATTTCATTTCTGCTATCTGGGGAGATGAAAATCGTGTGAATGTAACCTTCAAATTTTTCGTTTATACCATTTTCGGAAGTCTTTTAATGCTGATTGCTATCATTTATTTGTATTTGCAAACTCCCGGTACCCACACTTACGACTTGCAAGCTTTTTATGATTTAAATCTTACATTATCTCAACAAACATTTGTTTTCTGGGCATTTTTTATTGCTTTTGCTATCAAAATGCCAATATTTCCGTTGCATACTTGGCAACCCGATACCTACACTTCCGCACCAGCTGCTGGCACAATGTTGCTTGCCGGCATCATGCTTAAAATGGGAATTTATGGAGCTATACGATGGTTAATGCCGATTTCTCCTATGGCTTGGAGTCAAAATTCTTATATCATTATTGACCTTTGTATTTTGGGAGTTGTGTATGGAGCAATCATAGCGATGGTACAAAACGATATGAAACGTTTAGTCGCTTATTCTTCTTTAAGCCATGTTGGATTAATCGCAGCCGGTGCCTTTTCTGGAAACCTAAACGGATTGCAAGGCGCTATGATTCAAATGATTTCTCACGGAATCAATGTGGTAGGAATGTTTTTCGTGATTGATATTATTGAACAAAAAACAGGTTCTCGATTTCTACGAGATTTAGGCGGAATGGCAACTAAGGCAAAAACCTTATCCATTTGTTTCATGATCATTCTTTTAGGATCGGTGGCATTGCCTTTTACCAATGGTTTTATTGGAGAATTTCTTTTGTTGAAAAGTATGAACGATATCAATATTTGGTATGGAGCCATCGCGGGTCTTACCATTATATTAGGTGCAGTTTATATGTTTAGAATGTACCAAAAAAGTATGTTAGGCGAATTAAATTCATTGACAGAAAAAATGACTGATCTTAAATGGAATGAGAAATTGGTACTTTTCACTATTGTATTTCTGATCATTATTATTGGTGTATATCCTCAACCAATTTTGGAAGTAAGCAAGTATGCTTCTGCAGATTTGCTTGATTTAATTCATTCAAGAGAATATTAATATTAAAATAAATTATTAAGATGATTGCTCTGGTTATATTAATTATTACTGCACTGGTACTCTTGTTTGCCGGTTTATATCATTTTAATAAGGCCTTATTGCCGCTAAGTTTACTTGGGATTCTTTCTGCTTTGGTGGTTACTATATTAGATTGGAATCAGCCTAAATATTATTTTGCCGAAACCCTATTCATTGATAATTTCTCTGTTGCATTTTCTTCCTTATTATTGGTAAGCACTGGTTTAATCTTTTTACTCTCTAGCGATTATTTCGAAAAAATAAGTAAAAACGTAGCCGAATATTATGCATTAATACTTTTTGCTTTGGTTGGAGCTTTGTGTTTAATCTCCTATCAAAACTTATCCATGCTTTTCATCGGAATAGAAATCATGTCGGTGAGTTTGTACATTTTAGCAGGAATCAGAAAAAACGATCCATTCTCCAACGAAGCCGCTTTGAAATATTTTCTAATGGGCTCTTTCGCTACTGGATTCCTACTTTTCGGAATCGCATTATTATACGGTGCCACAGGTACATTTAATATTGAACTCATTGCAGAAAGCATCAGAGAAGGAAAAATTCTTGATTTTTCCATCTTGTATGGTGGAATTTTGATGGTGATTATCGGTTTATCGTTCAAAGTATCGGCAGCACCTTTTCATTTTTGGGCACCCGATGTTTACCAAGGATCGCCAGCACTCATTACTGCGTTCATGTCTACCGTGGTTAAAACCGCAGGAATTGCCGCTTTCTATAAATTATTCGCAACAAGTTTCATCGGTTTAGAGCAATTTTGGGTGCCAGTTATCACCGTTATTGTAGTTATTACTTTATTAGTTGGAAACTTTACAGCAGCCTACCAATTAAATTTTAAAAGACTTTTAGCCTACAGTAGTATTTCCAATGCAGGCTATATGCTTATCGGAATTGTAACTTTAGCCGCATATTCCTCCAACGCCGTTTTCTTTTATGCAGCAGCATATTCCATTGCTACCATTATGGCATTCAGTGTTTTGTTATTAATAAAAAACAAAACCGGAAACACCGAAATCGAATCCTTTTCTGGATTAGGAAAATCCAATCCAGGTTTAGCATTTGCATTAACGATCAGCATGTGTTCCCTAGCTGGAATTCCACTTACCGCAGGTTTTTTTGGTAAGTTCATGATTTTCTCTTCCGCTATCAGCCAGCAATTAGTATGGCTGATTGTGATAGCCGTAATCAATTCCGCCATCGGAATTTATTATTATTTCAAAGTCATCAAAGTGATGTACACCTCCGAATCACCAGATTCCAACACCATCAGCATTCCAGCCGGATACAAAATTGTATTATCTGTTGGGGTGGCATTGGTACTTATTTTAGGCATCTATCCCGATTTATTAATTCGCTTGTTTTAATTTTTTTTTGAGGGGGTTGGGTTTGGGGGTTTTTGGATTAAGAGGAATTTCTTTTTGATGTTTTTTTGAGATTGCTTTTTAATAATTCTATTTACAACCAATCAAAAGAACTTCGTATCTCCTTTGAATACAAAAATTTAAAATTAGCTTCAATAATTATATTTAAAAGCATATAGAAACTAAGATTTTTTACATTTTTACACGCAAATACCTATAAAATGAATCGATTTCCCGAATTTGTGAAAAAGCAAACGCAAACTATTGGGTCTAACTCAGGAAGAGTTTGATGAGAAGGCAGGGAGTTGCATTTACGGTAATCAGAAAAATTGAACAAAGCAAAAAAAATCTCAGCTTATTAAAAGTAAATCAGGTTTTGAGTCTGTTTGGTCATGTTTTAGTTCCACCAATAATTTCTTTTAAAAACATATAAGACGATGGTCAATCTATCGGCCTAATAAAATTTTTATGATGATATAAACGGTTGAATTTAACAGGATTTATGTTCTATCTACTTTGATATTTCTGATTAAAAGATAAAAGTGTACTTTTATACGTTCATAACAAAAAAAGTACACTATGGCAATTATACGAAAAACAGACGTAGTTAATGACCAAGCAGTAACTAAGAAAACTGGCAGTAAAGTAAAGGCTGATGTTTCGCATTCTTCAATAATTTTTAAAGGAATAATCCCTTCAGAAAATCAAATGACAACATTTGAAAAAATGGAAAAATTGAAACAAGGTTTAAGCAAAACAGATTTAGAAAGCTTCAAAAAAAGAACAAAACTTGATTATGATAAATTATCTCATGTACTTTCTGTAACTCGCTCAACTCTCATCAAAAAAAAAGGAGATCAAACATATGCTGTTGCTGTTGCAGAAAGAATGTTAGATCTAGCCGACATTTACTCCTATGGATATAAAGTTTTTGCAGATGAAAAAAAATTTCAAGAATGGATATTCAAACCTAATCATGCATTGGGACAAAAAGCACCTTATGATATATTAGATAATCAATTTGGAAGATTAGAAGTCAAAAACCTAATTGGAAGAATTGAATTTGGTGTTCATTCTTAAAGTATGATTGTATTTAGATTAGGAAAAACCCAATTTAATAATGATTTAATTGGAATTGGAGCTAAATTGTATGGTGGGCGATGGAATAACACTGGCACTGCCTGTCTTTATACATCAGAAAGCCGTGCTTTGGCATTACTTGAATATACAGTTAACGTTTCCATTTCTGATATTCCGAGAGGGCTAAGCTTTATTGCAATTCAAATTCCAGATACCAATAGTACTGAATTGGAAATTAAAGATCTTCCCAGAAACTGGACTGAATTCCCAGCACCATCTTCAACAAAAAATTTCGGAACAAAACTTTTAACCTTAGCTAAAACTCCAATCATTAAAATACCTTCTACCATTATTCATCAGGAATATAATTATATGCTAAATCCCGAACATCCCGATAGCAAAAGTTTTAAAATTATAGGTGTTGA
>JBBQYA010000045.1:0-22072 GCA_038209155.1 Sphingobacteriales bacterium
TAAAAAACAGTTGTTGCTTTTGTATGAAATAGGCCTGGTGCGATTCCTGTAAAAGTTAGTTCTCGAAATCCTTTTTCTTTTAAAAAATCAAAAGCTGGTGAATATTGTTTTCTTTCTGAATCATCCAAAACAATGACACCTGAACTTGTTAATGCTTGAATTGCATTTTTACAACAATTAACTCGGTCTCTTCCATCAACTATAATTAAGTCAAAATTTTTATTAATGGTTGTAGATTTCATGGAATATTCCCCTCCATATACTAATTCTGAATAAATTAATGTTGAATTATTAGGTTTATTTTCAGATAATTTTTCCATCCAAACTTTGTCATTTTCAACTGAAACCACTTCTTTGACTTTTTTACAATAATATAAAGTAGAATTACCAGCACCATATTCAAATATTGTCTGGTTTTGGTTCAATCGAGGTTCAATAAAATCAATAAATGAATAAGTAACCCAAGGAATAGGTTCGTTTTCTGCACCTATTGGACTTTTTTCAAGGAAGGCATTAAACCATCCATTATCTGCTAAATATCCTTTTATTCCAAATGATAATACAACTCTTAATTTTTTAATTGAGATTAAGGTAGAGACAGGAAGTTTACGTATCAAGATTTGAATATTTTTTTAGAAATTGAAATCAAAAATAATGATTTAATCATTAGAATACCCTGTTTTTGTGTTTTTGGAATGAATATTATAAAGAAAGTAGCCACAGCATAGGCAATCAAAGTAGCATAAGCGGCTCCAACAATCCCGTATTTTGGTATCCAAATCAGATTCAAAACTATGTTTACGATCGCCCCAACTCCAGTTCTGAACATTGCGATTTTTGTATATCCTTCTGCAATTAGAAATTGACTGCTTGCTGTGCCAAGAAAAACAAAAACTCCAGCCCAAATATGTACAGATAGCACATCAGCACCTGCTGCAAATTCTTTATTATAAAATAGTTGGTAAATAAAATCAGAAGTAAAGCTGATGGTGATGGCAATACAAAGACTTATAACTACCATTAAATCATACAGATTTTCTATTCTTTTGGCATACCTTTCAGCATCATCTCTTTTTGCATTCATTAATGCTGGAAAAATGGCACTTACAATTGCTACTGGAATAAAATACCAACTTTCACTCAAACCAACTACAGTAGAATATATTCCGAGTTGTTTTGCTCCTAAAAAATTACTTACCATGACTTGATCTATTTTCATATAAAGTGTCACTAGCACAACAGAAAAGGCTAAAGGCCAAGAATTTTTTAACAAATATTTAGAAAGAGTAAAATCGAATTTCCAATTAGAAAAAGAATTCCCTTGATTTTTATAAGAATATAAATATCCAATTGCTAGAAATAAACTATCCACGCTCAGCGCAAATACAAAAAATAATAAAGGCGCTTTGATGTAAATTAAAATAAGTTTAATGAGTGCAGAAAGTAGGTTTGCGGATATTTGCACATACATCACATACTTAGTTTTCGAAATAGATTGAAAATAGCTATCAATGATATTAAATGGTTGAATGATGCCAATGAATGAAACAATCAAAATGAATAAAAAAGGAGTTTCAGAAGGATTATTTCTATTAATAAATAAAAATGTACTAATTATAAGAGGTATAATCAGTAAACCGGCAAGAAGTCTTAATGCTATTGCACTTCCTAATAGTTCATTCTTTTTAGAAGGGTAGTTAATTAATTCTCTTGTCAGAAAACCATCCAAACCTAATGCAGATGCTGCGAAGAAAAACGCTACAAATGCTAAAGGATAATTTAATAAACCATTCTGAGTGGAGCCTAAATAGTTGGCAACTGCAAATCCTACTAAAATTTTAATTGCCAAACTACCAACCCTTGCTGTAAACAACCAGCCAGTATTTTTCAAGTATTTATTAAAAGCCTCTGGATCAAAACCCTTAATTACTGGAAATTTCATGCTTTAAATGTATGAAATAAAAAAAGGCTCAAACGAATTGAGCCTTTTAAACAATAAATAATTTAAAATTTAACTTTTACTTCCCAATCTTCTTCTTTCCCCTTCGGTCAAATAAATCTTTCTTAAGCGTTGGCTTAAAGGAGTTACTTCTATGTATTCATCCGCTTGGATGTATTCCATAGCTTCTTCCAAAGAAAATTTGATGGCAGGAGAAATTCTCGAAGCATCATCTTTTCCAGAGGCACGCATATTGGTCAATTGCTTTCCTTTTACCAAGTTCACAACTAAATCATTATCTCTTATATGTTCGCCCATTATTTGTCCTTCGTATACATCTGCACCTGGGTCTACAAAAAATCTACCTCTATCTTGTAATTTATCAATAGAAAAAGCAGTAGTCTGACCTTTGTCCATAGAAATTAAAACTCCAGCTAATCTTCCCGGAATTGTTCCTTTCCATGGCTCATAAGCCTTAAAACGATGTGCCATAATTGCCTCACCAGCAGTTGCTGTCAATACATTATTTCTCAATCCGATGATTCCTCTTGATGGAATATCAAATTCTAAATGCTGTAAATCGCCTTTAGGTTCCATAATTAATAATTCTCCTTTTCGAGCAGTTACCAATTCTATTACCTTTCCAGCAACTTCTCCTGGTACATCCACAATTAAAGTTTCTATTGGCTCACACTTTACACCATCGATTTCTTTTACAATTACCTGTGGCTGGCCTACCTGCATTTCATATCCTTCTCTACGCATTGTTTCTATCAGAATAGATAAATGCAGAATTCCACGACCATATACTAAGTAGGAATCTGGCTGAGCAGTTTCTTCCACTTTAAGTGCAAGATTTTTTTCCATTTCCTTATACAATCTATCTCTAAGATGTCTGGAAGTCACAAATTTTCCCTCTTTACCAAAAAACGGAGAATTATTGATAGTGAAAAGCATGTTCATTGTAGGCTCATCAATATGAATAGAAGCCAAAGCTTCAGGTTTATCATAATCAGCAATGGTATCGCCAATTTCAAAACCTTCTATTCCAACAATAGCACAGATATCACCAGCACTTACTTCTGTAGCACGAACTTTTCCTAATCCTTCAAATGTATAAAGTTCCTTGATTCTGGTTTTCAATACTTTTCCGTCTTTTTTCACCAAAGAAACAGCCATTCCTTCTTTAACAAGACCTCTTGCTACTCTTCCAATTGCTATTCTACCTACAAATGATGAATAATCCAAAGAAGTGATTTGCATTTGCAAAGTACCTTCAGATATAGGTGCAGGAGGTATAAATTCTAAAATCGCATCCAAAAGTGGATTGATATTTTCAGTTTGGTTTCTCCAATCAGTGCTCATCCAACCTTGCTTGCTTGAACCATATAAGGTTGGGAAATCTAATTGATCTTCTGTAGCTTCTAAGTTAAAGAAAAGTTCAAAAATAGATTCCTGAACTTCCTCTGGTCTACAATTTTCTTTGTCTACTTTATTTACAACTACAATTGGTTTTAGACCAAGTGATAGTGCTTTTTGAGTTACAAAACGGGTTTGAGGCATTGCACCTTCAAATGCATCTACCAATAACAAAACCCCATCAGCCATTTTCAAAACTCGTTCTACTTCTCCTCCAAAATCCGCGTGACCAGGAGTATCTATAATGTTAATTTTTACATCTTTGTATCTAACAGCAACATTTTTGGAAACAATGGTAATTCCACGTTCTCGTTCAAGATCGTTATTATCTAAAATTAGTTCACCAGTGGCTTGATTATCACGGAATAGGTTAGTCTGGTGTAAGATTTTGTCTACCAGTGTTGTTTTACCGTGATCGACGTGGGCGATAATGGCAATGTTTCTAATATTTTGCATGCTTTTTTAATGAAAATGCAAAGGTAGCCTTTTTTTGTATTAATAAGCTAAGCATTTAGAATGAATTGGAATTGTGTTTTTAGAATGAATTCTGCATATAGAAAATTCCTTTTTAAATATCTTTTGGTTTTGTATTTTAAAAAAAAATTTACCTCAGTTTTGAATTTCAGAAATCTTTCAAAACATCTTACAACTAACAGGACAACGATCTAATTAGAAAATGAATTTCAGTAAATTCTAATCATCTTTGAACACTTGTTTTTCATTTTATAATAAAAAGTTCAATCGGTTTTATGTTGAAAACCATTTATATCAATTAAAAAATGATCCCACTCATTAGCAGTTTACAAAATCCTAGCATTAAAAATATTCAAAAGCTTGAAAAATCTTCTGAAAGAAAATCACAGAACAAATTTGTGGTAGAAGGGGCTAGAGAAATTTCTATTGCGCTCAATTCAAATTATCAATTGGTTCAGTTGTATTTCTGTCCAGAGATTGCAGATAAATCTCAAAGTATTTATCATAAAGAAATTTTTGACGCAGCTGAATCTTTGCTTACCGAAATAAGTTTTCCTGTTTTCGAAAAACTTGCTTATAGAGAAAATTCTGATGGATTAATAGCTTTATTCCTGCAAAAATCTCATGCAATTCAATTTTGCGAATTAGGTAATAATCCAACTTTATTAATTTTAGAATCGATAGAAAAACCTGGAAATCTAGGTGCAATTCTACGAACAGCAGATGCTGCAGGAATCGATGCGGTTATGATCTGTGATCCTAAAACTGATATTTATAATCCTAATGTTATTCGTTCTAGTATCGGTTGTGTTTTCTCTGTACAATGTATTGTTGCTACCAAAGAAGAGGTTCTAAACTTTTGTAAACAGAATAATATAAAATCTTTTGCAACAACTCCATTTTCCTCATTGAACTATACTAACGTAAAAATGGATATGCCTTGTGCAATCATTTTAGGAACAGAAGCAGATGGACTTTCAGATTTTTGGCTTAATAATGCAGACCAAAAAATCAAAATCAATATGCAGGGGAAAATCGATTCTTTAAATGTCGCTAATTGCGCTTCCATTTTTACATTTGAAGTGCTTAGGCAGAAAAATATCTGATCACTTCAATAATTTGTTTTAAAAAGAGATTTTAAAGATCTACAAATCGCATAACTTTATTAGAGATAAGGAATATTCTAACTATTTTAATTTAGAACTCTATAGTTTTTTTGCCTGATTTATAAATATTGTTAACAATAGAACTCAAAAACAACACAAGTCCAATTGCCAATAAAATCTTTGAGAAAACAGGACTATTGTTGTTTTTAAAAATGCTCCTAAGATTATTGAAACAAAACTTATTAGTAAAATACCTTTTATTCTAAGCTAAAAAACGAAGGATTTAAATAAATTAGTCTGAATAATGAAATGTAAAATAAAACAACTCCAATTGCCAATAAAATCTTTGAGAAAATATCACTATCATGCTATTTTAAAATAGCTCCTGCTATTATTAAAACAAAACTTATTAAAAAAATTCTTTTTGCGCTCATAAAAACTGGATTTAAAATTAAAGGTATTAATTATCATTCTTTAATCAAGGTTTTATCTTTCAAACTTGTTTCTCAATCAAACAAACTGCATAAGCCGTTACACCTTCTTCTCTTCCAATGAAACCTAATTTCTCGTTTGTAGTAGCTTTTATAGATATATCATCTTCGGAAATTCCAGCTGATTTTGCTATTATTTTTTGCATGGCTGGAATATGAGGATTAATTTTTGGAGCTTCTAAACATACCGTTGCATCTATGTTTCCAATTTCAAAATTATTTTGTTTTAATAAATCAACCACAACTTCCAATAATTTCAAACTACTGATTCCGGCATATTTTGGATCGGTATTCGGAAAGTGAAATCCAATATCTCTTAAATTGGCAGCTCCCAATAATGCATCGCATATAGCATGTAAAAGTACATCAGCATCTGAATGCCCAAACGCACCACGGTTACTTTCCAACAATACACCACCCATAAAAAAAGGATGTCCATCTACTAATGGATGGACATCAAAACCGAAACCGACTTTTATTTTCATTAACTATTGAGCCTTTGCTTTAGATAAATCGTTAAATTTAAATGATAAAGAAAAACGCAGTGTGTTTGCTAATGGATTGTTTTGCTCAGTAGGAATTAAATAGGAAAAATCAAGATTGAAAACCTGGTATCTTAACCCTGCACCTACAGTAAAATATTTTCTGTTTCCTTTGGTTCGGTGTTCATTAAAATATCCTGCACGCAAAGCAAATTGTTGGTCATACCAATATTCCATCCCTCCTGCAAAGTTTATTTCTCTTAATTCTTCGTCAAAACCTCCCGGTGCATCATTAAATGATCCAAAAATTCCAGATGGAACAGAACGATTAGGATCTCTACCGCTAATAATAGCACCAGAACTATCGAAAAAAGGATTGGAAGGAACCATCAATTTATTGATATCTAGATTAAAAGAAACTTCATTATAGTCGTCTAACTTTAATTTCAATGAAGGTCCTATTCTTAAGTTAGTTGGAATAAAATCACGCTCAGCAGCATCTGTATAACTTATTTTGGCTCCTATATTTGAAATATTACCACCAAAAGCAAAAACAGCCTTCATATTATTTATTTCTATATCTTTTGTGTAGAAGGCAGATAAATCTACAGCTACACTCGATCCTGGTTTTATATCTTGGCCTGAAACTACTTGTCCTGCTGCAAGGTTAGAATAAATAAATCTTGGTGAAAAAGCAACAGAAAAATTATCTGTCAACCTTCTTGAATAATGAAAATCGATAGCGAATTCATTTGGACTGAATTGACCTGTTTCAATGCCACCAATATCTGTGAAAATAATATTTCCTAAGGAAAAGTAACGTAAAGAAGCTCCCATAACTTGACGGTCATCCAATCGGTAATAACCAGATAAGTAAGCTAAATTTATATCTCCAACTAAGTTTTGTAGCCATGGAGTGTAGGATAAACTTAAAGCACTAGGCGCATCTGTAAAAGCTAGTTTACTTGGATTCCAGTGAGTCGAATTAATATCAGGAGTAGAAGCTACTCCTGCATCTCCCATAGCCCCTGCTCTAGAATCGGGTCCAATTAACAAAAAAGGAACAGCAGTTGTGATCGCGTTTATGGTTCTATCTTCGCCAATTATTCCAGTATTTTGAGCATTTGCATTAGTAAAGAAACCGAGGGTTAATCCTAATGTACCCAATCCTAGCAGGTTTTTAATCTTCATACGTGTTTAAAAAATTTGTTAAATATAGAATTATGATTGTTTATTTTAAAGAATTACTAATTTTTCATATTTATCTGCGCTACTACCATCAGATGAACGCACTTTTAATTGATAAATATATACGCCCCTTGCTAATTTATCTCCAAACTGGTCTTTTCCATCCCATTTTATATCATCAACGCGGTTTCCGGTTGCTACAATTTTTTTAGATAAAGTATTAATAAGCTTGCCAGAAACAGTGAAAATTTTTATCATAATGTCCAGTTGGTCTCCAGTTTTATTATGCTCAAATTGAAATATTGTGGATGTTGTAAATGGATTTGGATAATTGTAGATACGATTCAGACTTAATTTGGTTCCATCCGAAACGAAAAAGTTGGTACTTGTTTCGTTAGAATTATTAAAAACATCCCAAGCTTTAACTTTCAACGTATAATTTCCAGCTTCTAAATTCGTCAAAGGATATTTTATTTCTCCTTGCTGATAGGAATCTAATTTAGCGGCATAAAATTCATTTAAATTAATTATTCTTTCTTTTCCTCCATCTTTAGAAATAGTTGCCGTAAGATCGTGCCCAATACTATTTCCAACTGTATTGATCCCGCTAGAATCAGCAAGACTTACCAATAAAACTGGATTATTATTTACCATACCACCACTTACAAATTTCTTATCATCCAAGAAAACTTTTACATCTGGACCTAATTCATCTTTTACAATGTCTTTTAATGCACTTATACCACCTATAGAAATACTGTCGTAATAGCCGCCTGCATCATTTGTATTTTCTGCTGCATAAAAACTTAGTTTTCCATTTCCGGGTTTGAAAGAAACGTCTTTAGGAACAATGAAGGTAAAAGAATAATCTCCATTGATGACACTTGCAGTTCCTTTGTACAATACATTTTTTCGTAAATCAAATGTAATTTTCGGACTTGCTGCTTCTTGATTTAATGTGGTAATTTTGGATACCTGATCATAAATAGTAGGATAAATTAATCCATTGTAATTATTCAACTTATTACCATTTATATCTGTTATAATTCCTTTTATCGTGTATTTACCTAAAGCTTTTAGGGTATCAGAAGTAGGGCTTATAGGTTTATTATTGATGGAGCTTGCAATTATTTTATTAAGTGGAATAGGAACTTCAAGAGAAGGGTCTCCTAAAAGTGTAAAATTTCGATCATTAATAGTAATGCTAGATTTGTTTTTACTCATAGCCACCAATTCTCCCATGGTAGGTTTGCGGGTAGCAAATTTCGGATCAAATAATGAAAAATAGAAATTGTTATTTAAGGTATTGTTTTCACTGATAAATACGATTCTAGTAGTAGTAAACATAGATATTGCTCCGTTTCTGTTTAAAAAAGCAAGCTCACCAGCAGATACTCTATCTGGATCATCCCATCTAGTAAAAGAACAAGTTGCAGTAAATATGATGGGGAATTTTTTGTTTGCAGACCAAGAATTTACATCGGCTATTCCGATTACCCGTTCTGCAGTCCATCCTACTTCTCCACCATGACCAATATAATTTAGAATCAAAACTCCTTTATTGATTTTTTGATTTATAGCCTCAGTCATTGTTGGATATCTATCTCCTCCAGGGGTAACTTGCTTGGCGAAAGCATCCATGTAAAATTTATCTGTATTGAAGATTTTGTTTTTTTCAAAAATAATATCTTCTCTTACTTCTGCACCTTTAAGATGCTCATTACCATCGCCATTATCTGCTGCTAAAGCAATAAGGTTTCTCCAATCTCCTGTTGCTTCTTTAGATTCGTACTCAAATATTTTGTCTACTTGGTCTCTAGCTTGCTCAAGAGAATTAATGCAAAACCGTCCTATACCTATATCCAGTCTTCCAATTGAAGAGCGATCTTCTTTCATTTCCCCCTCATTATCATCCATGAAACCAAAATAATCGTCGCTTACATACGAATTAGTTCTAGAAAGTGATTCATAGGATTGATAAGTCATTACTCGATTTGCATCTGGAGATGCTATTCTATTTTTATTATCAAATGAACCATCACCAAAGAGTAAAAGAAAACGAGGAAGCTTGCTTAAATCAGTTCCAGCACGATCATAAAGCATTTTCATGAAATTTCTTAAAGCACCAGCATCTCTACTTCCCGAAGAAAATTCATTAAATAATTGTTGTTGGTTAATGATTTGTACAGTAAAACCATTTAAGTTTCTTCGATGCTGGGCAAGTCTTTCTGCCTCTGGTAAAAATTCTGTTGGTGCAACAATGACCATTGTTGTAGTTCCAATATTGTGTAGATTCTGGTTAGCAACCGAACCGAAATTTATTGGAGATAAATATTGTTTATTATTAAAGGCAATAAATTCATGTGTAGAACCAGTTATAAAAGTGAAGTCATAATTAATAATATCATCGCTCATCAATTGTTTTTTAACATTTACAGGATCAGATACATCCCAAAATTCTAATTTATCAGGTCCTTCTACTATATAATTAACAATGTTACCTGCTACGAATGCAATTTTATTTCTAAACATCATCTGATTATTAGTCATTTTTAATCTTCTTTCTGCATTCACCGAAACAAAATCTATCCATACATTAAAATCAGATTTTACCTTATTATGCGCTATGGTTATTTTATTATTATCAATAGAACTCAAACTTGATTTCTGAAATTTGCCCATAGAACCAAATGGAGAATCATATATAGAGAAATTTGTTCCAAACGTATTTACATTCCCGATTAAAGCATTATTTAGTTTTATTTGAGTAGTTAATGAAATTAAATCAGATCTTCCCACAAGATCTGATTCTATATATAATGGTGTAGATGTAATAAGGTTCGGAAAATTAAAATCAAATGAATATTCATTTTGAAATTCAAAATCCTCTCCAAACCAATGTCTTCCAGATTTAACATCTTTAGAAATAGCGGTTATTTTATCTACTTCATGAATTTGAAAATCATTGAAGGTTGTTAAAGTAAAATTTGGTGTAAGTGTTGAAGAATTCCTGCCCTGAATTCTTTTTCCAACTCCTAAATCCGTAGTTATGAAGTAATATGAAGTATCTGAATAAGGATTTTTAGTTCTTTTAAATTGATTGTTTTGGGTATTTATTTTCCATTGATCAGGTCCTCTACCGTAAAAAAGTATTTTATCACCTTGGTTTATCTTTCCATCTCCACCATCTACCATCATAATGGCATTTTCTGCTAAATCATCGTAGATAAAATCAATATTTGGTTCTGGAAGCATACCGCCAGCATTACCATAAACTCTAAAATTTGCTGAATTTATATTATCTACATCTATTCCTAAAGATTTTAAAAAGTCGTAGGATAATTGATAAATACCATTTTCGGTTAAACCTATTTTAACCCATTTTCCTGTAGATAAAACAGAATTTGAAGCGTACGTTCTAATTCCGGCTTTTCTATTTGAATTCGGTTTTGAAATAATTTCTAAATCAAAAGATTCTAATTTCTCAAAACCTCCACTATTCGTCTTTCTAATAGGAACTAATTTTAAATAAAAAAAAGATTCCTTTTTTTCAAAATCAATTCCTCCATCTACGACTAAAGTATTTTTGATCAATGAATCTGATTGTAATGCTTCATTTGAATTGAGTATTGGACTATATATTTCGTTTGAAATTTTATAATCGGCATCTCCTGCTACGAACTTTTGTGAAAAATAATATTCTGGAGTAAAAGGTCTGTTAGAAGAGTAGGATAATTCTTTTGAATATGGATAGCTAAGATTTTTTCCACTAATTAAATCCAATCTTTGTTGGTTTTCCGACCATTTAATTGAAATTTTCAGTACTTTATTTTGTGCTAAAGCAGTAAAAGAAAAAAATATCGAACTTAGGATGCACAAAAGCGTACAACGACTAAATATTTTAAATTTGCCAATTAGGCTAGCAATAAAAATATTATTAATAGGGTAATTCATAAAATTTAAAAAATGTAAACGTGGTAACATTATCAAAATTGTTACGTTTTTAGGTAAATTTAAAAAAATAAACACATCTTTGATATTCAGCAATATATTTCAAAATAAAAAAATCTTTCATATGTTTAAAAAATTCCTTTCTATTCTATTTGTTTTTATTTCTACATCTACCTTGCTGAAAGCACAAGATGCAGAATATTCTCAATTTTATGCCAATCCACTGTATTTAAATCCAGCTATGGCGGGAACTACGCAATCGCCCCGTTTTATTTTAAATTACAGAAACCAATACCCAGGAGTAAATCAAGCTTTTGAACAATTTTCGGCTTCTTTTGATCAGGATGTTCCAAAATTGAACGGAGGAATTGGAGTTTTAATAAATAGTGATAATTTAGCAAATGGAGCTTATAGATCACTTTCTGTTGCAGGTTTGTATTCTTATTTATTAGAGGTTAATGATAAAGTAACAATTAAAGCTGGATTGAAAGCTGGATTTACTCAAAAAACATTAGATTTTCAGGATTTAACATTCAGAATAGACGATTTTGGTAATCCTCTTCCTTCGCAAGAACCGCAGCAAGGATTAGCTTCCAAAAGCTTCGGAGATTTTGGTGCAGGATTTTTAATATTTTCAGAATATTTATATGCAGGAGTTGCAGGTGACCACCTTACACAGCCAGATCAATCATTAACAGGTGTTAGAAATAGTCAACTTCCATTGAAAATCACTGCTCATGGTGGTGCATCTATTCCTATCAATGACGGCTCATTTTATATTTCCCCAAACGTATTATATCAACAACAAGCAAATTTCAATCAATTAAATGCAGGTCTGTATTTTAGTAAAGGTCCAATCGTACTAGGTGGCTGGTACCGATACGCATTTGAAAACGGTGATGCACTTATTGCAATGGCTGGAGTTAAAGTTGGTAGTTTTAAAGTAGGATATTCTTACGATTATACCACATCAGCATTCCAAGGAGCTGATGCAAATGCTCATGAAGTTTCCCTTACTTTTGGCTTAACAAAATCCGAAAAAGGAAATCCAAAAGCACAATATCGAATTCTTAATTGCCCATCATTTTAATAAACCATAATATTCAATATATTTACGCGTTCCACAAAAAAAAATAAACAGCTAATAGATTATAATGAAAAGAGGATTTAATTTATCACTGATAATAGCGGCAAGTACAGCCATGCTATTTTCAGCGTGTTCCAAAAAAGAACAATCAAGTAAAACTGGTTGGAATTATAACGACAAAACTAACGGAGGTTTTCAAGTTTTCACCAATGCAGAGCAGGCTACTGGTCCAGGATTGGTATTGATTGAAGGCGGTACTTTTGTAATGGGTTCTACCGAGCAGGATTTAAGTTATGATTTCGATAATATGGAAAGAAGGGTAACTGTTGCCTCTTTTTATTTAGATGAAACCGAAGTTGCCAATGTAGATTGGTTAGAATATATGTATTGGGTAGGAAGAGTATATGGAGCAGATTTTCCAGAAGTAGTAAAAAAAGCTTTACCAGATACTTTAGTTTGGAGAAATCCACTTTCTTATAATGAACCTTATGTTCAGAATTATTTGAGATATCCAGCTTACCAAAATTATCCAGTAGTCGGAGTTTCTCATACACAAGCATCTGAGTATGCAGCATGGAGAACTGACCGTGTGAACGAAAATATTTTGATAGAAAAAGGTATTTTAAAGAAAAATCCAAACCAAGTGGGTGAAGATAACTTTAATACTGACGCTTATTATGTTGGACAATATGAAGGTTTAGTTAAGAAAAATCTTAAAAACCTAGATCCAACTGCAGCAGAAAAAACAAGACCAGTTAGAAAAACAGATGGTATTTTATTACCTGAATATCGTTTGCCAACAGAGGCTGAATGGGAATATGCGGCATTAGCATTACGAGGAAATACAGAACAAGAAAATGTAAACAATAAGAAATTATATCCTTGGAATGGTTTATCTGTTCGTGATCCAAATAAAAAGACTCAAGGTCTAATTTTAGCCAACTTTAAAAGAGGAAGAGGAGATAATATGGGAGTTGCAGGATTCTTAAATGATAATGCAGATATTACTGCACCAGTTGATTCTTATTTACCAAATGATTTTGGATTATTCAATATGGCAGGTAATGTGAGTGAGTGGGTATTAGATGTTTACAGACCATTATCTTACGAAGACGTTGCGGATTTTAACCCATATAGAGGAAACGTTTACGAAAAATTACTTTTGGATGCTGATGGAAATGTAGCAGAAAAAGATAGTTTAGGAAGACTAAAAAGAGTAACCGATACGATCAACTATGCGAATCCAGACAAAAGAGGTGAATTGGACGATGCAAGTAATTATGAATATGGAATCACAACCTTAATAAATGATAAAGCAAGAGTTTACAAAGGCGGTTCTTGGAACGATAGAGCATATTTTTTAACTCCAGGAGCAAGAAGATTTTTGGATGAAGCAAAATCATCTGCCGAAATTGGATTTAGATGTGCAATGATCAGAATGGGTTCTCCAGATGGTATCAAAGCAGGAAAAGGAAAGAATAATGCAAAAGTTAGGTAAGTAAAAGTCTAATTTTGTAAAAAAGTCCATCTACATCAGATGGACTTTTTTATTTTTCACCTTTTTTATAAAAGTATTTATGGAAATAAAAAACCTATATCAATTATATTTAAAATATCCTCTTATTAGCACAGATTCTAGATCTGCTGCTTCTGAAGGTCTGTATTTTGCATTGAAAGGAGAAAATTTTAATGGAAATAATTTTGCTTTTTCAGCCTTAGAAAATGGAGCAAAAAAGGTAATCGTAGATGAAATTATAAAAGATGCTGATGATCGATTTATTCTGGTTGATAATGTTTTAGAAACTCTTCAAGAACTTGCAAAACATCATCGAGGTCAATTAAACATTCCAGTGATAGGTATTACTGGCTCTAATGGTAAAACAACTTCTAAAGAACTACTTAATGCTGTTTTATCTAAAAAATTCAAAACTTTTGCTACCAAAGGAAATTTAAATAATCATATAGGAGTTCCTTTGAGCATATTATCCATTTCTTCTGCTGTTGAAATAGCTATTGTAGAAATGGGGGCAAATCATCAAAAAGAAATAGAATTTTTATGTAGCATTTGTAAACCCAATTTTGGTTTTATTACCAATGTTGG
The DNA here is from genome assembly GCA_038209155.1 of Sphingobacteriales bacterium. GTDB lineage: Bacteria > Bacteroidota > Bacteroidia > Sphingobacteriales > Sphingobacteriaceae > JBBQYA01. Next base: position 14,239 of record JBBQYA010000045.1, read on the forward strand.
AAAAGCACATTTAGAAGGATTTGGAGGGATAGCAGGTGTCAAGAAAGGTAAAAAAGAGCTTTATGATTTCTTATTATCTGTGAATGGATTAACCTTTATTAAACAGCCAAACGAAGATTTGGCAAAAATGGCGTCTGAAATAACGAATAAAAAAACATACGGTGAAGACAATTCCAATGATTATATTGGATCTTGCGCATTAATAAATGGCTTGTTAAAAGTAAATTGGAAAATAAAAGAAACGAATTCAACAGAAACTTTTGAAATACAAAGTAATTTAACAGGCCTTTATAATTTTGACAATATAATGGCGGCAATCGCAATTGGAACTTATTTTAAACTTTTGCCAGAAGAAATTAAGGCTGGAATAGAAAACTATTTTCCAGAAAATAATCGTTCGCAGAAAACTATGTCGGGAGATCGAGTACTAATAAAAGATTATTACAATGCCAACCCAAGTAGTATGTTAGCGGCACTCGAAAATTTAAATTCAATGAAGAATCATGAAAAAATTGCAGTATTAGGCGATATGTTTGAGCTTGGAATAGAGAGTTTTTCAGAACATTTATCAATTATACAAATGGCTCAGAAATTAAATTTAAGTCAATTGATTTTTATTGGAGATCGATTTTTTGAACATAGAAATCTAAAGAATTCTTCAACGCATTTCTATCAGAAAACCTCCGATCTAAAAGATAAAATCCAAACGATTATTCCTAAAAAAGCTCTAATTCTGATAAAAGGATCAAGGGGAATTAAATTGGAAAATTTAGCTGATCTACTTTGATTTTTCTATTCTGATGCCAATATCTTCCACATTCAATAGTGGATTGTCTCTCATTTCTTGAGTAAGAATAAATTCATATCTACCAGCTTTATTAATTTTTAGGTCTTTTTTTACAGGAATTTGATAACTAAAAAGATTTCCAATTCCTTGTCCTAGCCATTTTCCGTCCTCTTCTGCTAATCTAAATTCTAATAATTGTTTTCCCTTGATTGCATTGGGGCCTTTGCTTTCTAGCTGGAGAAATAAATTACTATATCTGTAATTTCCATTGTGCCTAATGTTTATAAACACTGTATAGAAAGCCGTCGTGTCTTTTATGTCAATATAAAAAATTTTCGCATCATCATACTTCCACTTTTTTGATTCTATTGTCTGATTTTCTTCAAAAAATCTGTTTGGTTCACACCCAGAAAGCAGAAATATGGATAAAATAAAAAAGAATGAAAAAATAAAATTCCGAATCAGTTTGGTTTGTTTTTGTTTTTAGGTTTTTGTTTAAATTTCTTCTTTTTGTTTTTATCGTCCATTCGAGTTAAACTATCTTGACCAACTACATTTTCATAGTCTAAAGCTTTTTTCACAGGATTCACTTTTACTTGATTGTCTTCTAAGTCAGGTATTTTACTTCCTGATTTATTTAAAGCAATCAACTCTTTCACTCTGTCCACAGGTAATGCGACCCAATTACTATCACTTGCATAACTAAACCACATTAATTTTTTGAAAATATCAGTTTTTTGTAAAAATGCTCTTCCTTTTTCAGTATCCAATTCTTTTGCTTCCTCAGGAATATCTTTCAAAGCATCCAAATAGGTGTCTAACTCATAATTTAAGCAACATTTCAGCTTTCCACATTGTCCAGCCAATTTCTGAGTGTTTAAAGCCAAATTTTGATACCTAGCGGCAGAAGTTGCCACTGTTTTAAAATCTGTAAGCCAAGTAGAGCAACACAATTCCCGACCGCAAGATCCGATTCCACCCAATCTGCTTGCCTCTTGCCGCATTCCTATTTGCCGCATTTCTATTCTTACTTTAAATTCTTCTGCAAGTTTTTTAATGAGTTCTCTAAAATCTACTCTACCCTCTGCTGAATAATAAAAGGTAGCTTTTGATTTATCTCCTTGATAGTCAACATCACTCAACTTCATGTTGAGCCCCATATTGGTAGTAATGGTTCTAGCTCTGAACATGGTATCTTTTTCCATGCTTTTCACCGAAGTCCATTTTTCTACGTCAAAGGCTGAAGCTTTTCTGTAAATTTTTAGGATTTCTGATGAAGTATCATTTACATTTTTTTTCCGCATTTGCATCCTTACCAGTTCTCCAGTAAGGGAAACATGACCAATATCATATCCTCCCGTTCCCGTTTCAACAGCAACGAGCTCTCCTGGTTCGATGTATATATTTTCTGAGTTTTTGAAAAATTCTTTTCGCGCTCCTTTGAATCTTACTTCTACAATATCAAAAGCCTTATACATAGCTGGTGAGTCCATATCAGACAACCAATCATAAACATCTAATTTGCTACATCCATCTGTAAGGCAAGAGCCATTACTTTTGCAACCCGCTGGAGTACAACCTCCGCTTGAGCATGATCCACATCCCATTTTTATTCTGTTAGTAATATAGTGTATTCATTGTTTTTTTCCACTTTTAGCAGGTAAGCTAATCTCAAAGATACAGCTAAAAATAAAATTTTCGCGTTTGCATTCCTTTCTATATGATAATGAGCTTCATCTAACTCTTTTCTCATTTTTCCTGTATTTTGAAGGTGAATATAATTAGAAAATTTTCTAAAAAATTCTATGTTGGGCGTATTCTGACTCTTCTCCAATGCTGATTTATAGGGAAATGATAGTGTCTCTTCTATCATTGTAAGAGAACATCTGATAAAACCTTTGTTCACCTCTCTTGAGTTTTTTGCCATTTTCTCACTCCAATCTATCATTTCAGGAATATTTTGTTTAAAACAGGTTCGCATCCAAGTCATAAATTCAGATTGAAACTTATTTTCTTTATTTGAAACTAAATTCATGGCTTCATTATAATTTCCATCAGAAAGCATTATTGTGTTAGAAATTTGATTTTCACCTAAATCAGTGTGTTCTGATAGATAATTTGTTAAATCTAAATCACTAATTTTCGGAATTTTTACCAATTGAGTTCTTGATAAAATCGTTTTTAAAATTTTATCATGATTGGATGCAACAAAAATTAATAATGTTTTTTCTGGAGGTTCTTCTATTAGTTTTAATAAGGTATTTCCGACATCCATTAAATATTCTGGAAGCCACATAATTAGAATTTTATATTCAGATTCAAAACTTTTTAAACTTAATTTAGATTGAATTTCTGAACATTCTTTTGCATTCAGATTGGGTTGTTTATTCTCTCCTTCCCAATTCATCAACCATTTTTCTAAGGTAAGATAGGGATCGCTTAGAATTTCTTGCCTCCAAAAAGAGATGTAATTATTAGAAAAATCTTTATTGTCTTTACTTACGAAGGGAAAACTAAAATGTAAATCAGGATGAATCAATTTCTGATATTTAACACAGGATCTGCAGGTGCCACAAGAATCGGTTTCAGTTCTTTGTTCGCAGCAAATATATTGAGCATAGGCAATAGCCAAAGCCAAACTGCCAGAACCTTCAGGGCTCAAAAACAACTGCGCATGGCTTATTCTATTGGAATTGACAGTGTTTATCAGTTTTGTTTTTATTTCTTTCTGTCCAATTATTTCACTGAAACGCATGTTGCAAGATGCAAAAATATTTTTTGTGGAAGGTGGGGATTATTTATTGGGTGAGATTCTTCGTTGCACTCAGAAAAGCAAAGGAAGGGTTTCTTAGCTGGGTAGAGAATGAGAAATTGGGTGAGATTCTTTGTTGTACTCAGAAAGACAAAGGAAGGGTTTCTCAGCTAGGTAGATAATGAGAAATTGGGTGAGATTCTTCGTTGCACACAGAAAGACAAAGGAAGGGTTTCTTAGCTGGGTAGAGAATGAGAAATTGGATGAGATTCTTCGTTGGGATGTTGGGTGAGATTCTTCGTTGCACTCAGAAAAGCAAAGGAAGGGTTTTTTAGCTAGGTAGAGAATGATAAATTGGGTGAGATTCTTCGTTGCACTCAGAAAGACAAAGGAAGGGTTTTTTAGCTGGGTAGAAAATGAGAAATTGGGTGAGATTCTTAGCTGAGCTCTGGATGACACGAAAGGGTGTGAGATTCTTCGTTGCACTCAGAAAGACAAAGGAAGGGTTTCTCAGCCAGGTAGAGAATAATAAAAGGGGATGAGATCCTTCGCTGCGCTCTGGATGATGTAGAAGTGAGATTCTTCGTTGCACTCAGAAAAGCAAAGGAAGGGTTTCTTAGCTGGGTAGAAAATGAGAAATTGGGTGAGATTCTTCGTTGCACTCAGAAAGAGGAGGGTTTTTTAGTTGGGTTAAGAATGAGAAATGGATACTATTAAAGAATCTGTATTAAATTGCTTTGCGATAGATCTATAATTATCTTTTCTTAGCGCTCCTTGCGAAACCTTTGCGCTCCTTGCGTTTATTTTTTACTCAGTAAGACTCATCCTAAAAAAAATCTTGGGGCTTCGCCATTTTGTTGGATGAGATCCTTCGCTGCGCTCTGGATGACACAAAGGGTGTGAGATTCTTCGTTGTACTCAGAAAGACAAAGGAAGGGTTTTTTAGCTGGGTAGAGAATGAGAAATTGGGTGAGATTCTTCGTTGCACTCAGAAAAGCAAAGGAAGGGTTTCTTAGCTGCGCTCTGAAAAATGTAGGAATGTGATACTTGAAGTCACTTTGGATCAAAAAATGTAAAATTCTTTGATCCACAAAAAATTTTAAGGGCAATACCTATTCCATAAAAGAGCGAATTTTCCTGCGCTCCTGATTGTAGCGGCATCCTTTTATTGTTTTTTCAACAATAAAAGATACAGCGGAAAGCAGGAATTAGCGCACTTATAATTTAAAAATTAATCTTTCTATGCTCAAGAATAAATTTTATCAATTATCTATTTCAATGAAATTTTGGTACATTAATATCACTTTCAATGATCAACATAAAAGAAATTAGGTGTAGAATGCTGATAAATTTGATAACTAAACAAAATTTAGGATAAACACACCTTTAATAATTGTATACAAATTCTTAAATTTTAAAAACGTAAACCTTACACCAATTTCTTATACCGAATTCTTGTTGGTTCGTGATCGCCCATTCTTTTCTTTCGGTTTTCTTCGTATTCAGAATAATTACCATCGAAGAAATAAACTTGAGAATTGCCTTCGAATGCTAAAATATGTGTGCAAATTCTATCCAAAAACCATCTATCGTGGGAGATAACCACTGCACAACCGGCAAAATTTTCTAATGCTTCTTCCAATGCTCTCAAAGTATTCACGTCAATATCATTGGTAGGCTCATCGAGCAAAAGAACATTTGAACCTTTTTTCAAAGTTACTGCCAAATGCACCCGATTTCTTTCTCCACCAGAAAGCACACCTACTTTTTTCTGCTGATCGGCTCCGCTGAAATTAAATTTAGAAACATAAGCTCTTGAGTTCACTTGCCGACCTGCCAACATCATTGTTTCTGTACCGCCTGTGATGGTTTCATACACATTTTTTTCGCTATCCAATTCATCATGTGATTGATCTACATAACCAAGTTTTACCGTTTCACCGATTTTGAAACTTCCTTTGTCGGGTTCTGCTTGTTGGGTGATTAAACGAAATAATGTAGATTTTCCAGCTCCGTTTGGACCTATAATTCCTACAATTCCGCCTTGCGGCAATGAGAAATTTAAATCTTCGAAAAGCAATTTATCACCAAAGGATTTAGAAACATTTTGTGCTTCTATCACCATATTTCCTAACCTTGGTCCTGGTGGAATGAATAGTTCTAATTTATCCTCTTTTTCTTTTCCTTCTTCACTCAGTAATTTATCATAGCCAGAAATTCTTGCTTTGGATTTTGCATGACGTGCTTTGGGTGCCATACGAACCCATTCTAATTCTCGCTCCAGTGTTTTTTGTCTTTTGCTTTCCGTTTTTTCTTCTTGAGCCAATCGTTTTGATTTCTGCTCTAGCCAAGATGAATAATTTCCTTTCCATGGAATTCCTTCTCCTCTATCCAATTCTAAAATCCAACCAGCCACATTATCCAAGAAATAACGATCGTGGGTAACGGCAATCACTGTTCCTTTATAGTTTTTTAAATGTTGTTCTAGCCAATCGATGGATTCTGCATCCAAGTGATTGGTAGGCTCATCCAGCAAAAGTACTTGAGGTTCTTTTAGCAAAAGTCTGCAAAGGGCAACTCTTCTGCGCTCACCACCCGAAAGGATAGCAATTTTGGTATCACCTTCTGGGCAGCGCAAAGCATCCATTGCTCGCTCCAACATATTATCTATTTCCCAGCCATTTGCAGCATCTATTTGATCTTGCAAAACTCCTTGTCTAGCCATTAGCTTGTCCATTTCGTCTGCATTTTCATACACTTCTGGCAAACCAAACTTTTCGTTTACTTCTTCATATTCTTTCAGAATGTTCATTATTTCTTGAACACCTTCTTGAACTACTTCTTTTACTGTTTTATCATTATCTAATTTGGGTTCTTGCTCTAAATATCCAACAGAAAAACCTGGAGACAAAACCACTTCACCCTGATAGCTTTTGTCTAAACCTGCAATGATCTTGAGTAAAGATGATTTTCCAGAACCATTCAAACCGATTACTCCGATTTTAGCTCCATAGAAAAAGGATAAGTAGATATTTTTGAGAACTTGTTTCTGAGGTGGGTAAATTTTATTTACACCTGCCATAGAAAAAATTATTTTTTCGTCAGCCATGATTTTTGTTTAATGCAAATATTGAATTTTAAAAACAAAACTTTTTAATTTTTTAGACAAAAACACAAAGGCAAAGATTATAATCTTAAAATTGAGATGAAAAAAAAGAATAACCTAGTTGGTGTTTAATTGATAAAATAGGAATTAAAGATTAAAATTTAATTTATCTTTAGGCAAGTGAATTGAATGAGTGTTACCAATTTGATTTTTTACTATTAGTTAGGTTGAATAAAAAACATAAAGTTTATCATCATGTTAAGCAAATAATATTTATGCAAATTAAACTATACCGAATCTCATATTGGTTTAAAAGCTTTAAATGCAGGTTGCAATCAAACTCTTTACAATTTCTTAACAATTCCTTAAAATCAATGGATTTAGTTTTTTCGTACATTTGTCGGCTGATAAGATCAAACCAGCTCAGAATTAAAAAAATTCCAATTGTATGAAATTAAATTTACTTTCTCAAACTATAATTAAGAAAATTGTTTTTTTGTTGCTTTTGATTGGAGGTATTCAAATTCAAGGATATTCTCAAGCTATTTTACCAGTTACCAGAACAATTTGGACAGGAGTAGAGCCAACAGGTTGGTCAAATTTTGGTACTACTGATAGAATGACAAGTTTTGCCTGCACGGGTTCAAATGCTGCTACATTTGATAATAATAATGATAGTGCAATTGTGAACTTTACCGGAATACCTCTCAATTTAACTTTTTCCTTAAAAGAAGCTGGGATGGCGAGTGGTTCAAAAATAGTAGTTTCTCAATCTAATAATGGAATAAATTACACCCTACTTGGAGAATATGGTCCTGCACCCGCCACAGTAATACCCCTTAATTGTAGTCCAATTGTAATTTCTTTAGCTGGAACAACCCGATATATAAAATGGGCATATGTAAAAATTAGCGGAAATTGCGATATTGATGATGTTAATATATCAGCTGGTTCATCTTTAACCAATCCAGCTCCACAAGCTTTACCTTATTTACAAAATTTTGGAACCACAGCTTTTACTACTTACCCAACAGGTTTTCAAGGCTTCAATGGAGTTGACGGTAGTATTGTAAATTCACAAACACTTGCAGAAGCATCTGCACCAACAACAAATGCAGCTATAACTTCACAAGCTGTAGCATTTGCAGCAGAGCCAAGTGGTGGTTTATATGGTTTTGCAACCAATTCT
>JBBQYA010000046.1:0-21571 GCA_038209155.1 Sphingobacteriales bacterium
TAAAAACCACAATCCTCTTTTGATTTTGCCATAAATCGCTTTATAAATTGTTTAGAAATTATAATGCCTGTATTCAGAAGAGAATTAGAATTAATATTATCTACCACCTTTTTGAATTAAAAAGTTTTTGTAAAAACATAGTAAGTAATAAATCTTTTATTAAATCTATTAGATTCGACATGGCAAAAGTTATGACCATTTGAACCCATATTATTTAAAAGTTACTTATTTGTTGAATATCTTTTCTAAAAAACACCTTATCAATAGTTGCAATAGGTTTAAATTTGGCGGCTTTGTCGCTTATGTAAGATTAGATAATTCGACTTATAAAGGAGAATAGAAAAATTGATTATATATAATTTTTATAAAAAAGAATTAAACTATTAAAGTATTTGATAAAAAGTTTAAGTTTTAGAAAACACCAACCGTTCTATTATATTAATATTTTAAATTTTACATTTACAACTGATAATTACTCCTTATTTTAAAAAAAGATACTGATTCTTCCTTTGATAAAAAATGGAGTACCTGGTGTAAAATGTAATTCAGAAACGGGATCTGTTTCATTTTGCAATCTACTTTCGGTATCAAACTGTGCTTCGTTCCAATCTACATTAAAAATATTTTCTGCAGTCAAACCTATTTCATACCTTTTTTGAGTATAATTTACCAGACCATCTACCACAAAATACCCTAGTGCAGTTACCGTATTGTTTTCATTAGCTGGACGATCTCCAATTGCTCGATATCTAATTCCACCATTGAAACCTAAGTCTTTTTTATAGCTTAAGCCAGCAACAGATGTAAATCTTGGAGCTAATGGAATATTATTTTCTGTTTGAGGTACATTTAATAGTCTTCCGTAATTATAATTTAAATCTAAATCAGCAAAAAGATTTGGGACAATTTGTTGCCGAAGGGCAAAATCTACTCCTAATCTTCGCGTAGCACCACTTGCTTCTACTATACCAGCATCTCCAACATATACGAGTTCACTCTCTAGATCAAGTCCCCATAAAGCAATTTGTAAAACAGTAGAATTAGTAGGTTTGAAAAGACTACCAATCTCATAACCAATAGCTCTAGGTAGTGTTTCTTCTGTGCTACCGACTACAACTCCACGAGCATCATTAGAATGAAATCCTATACTTGCTTTTGCAAAAAGTTCAACATTGTCATTCAGCAAATATTGAAATTGTAGTTTAGGACTTACTCTACTTTTGTCAGCTTCGCCACCTGTACTATCACTTGGTAATTGATCATCGAATTTGAAATTAAAATAGTCAAATCTTACTCCTGGCTTAACAAAAAATTTATTTGTTATTTCAATGTTTTCATCTAAATATGCATAGGCATTTAATTGTTTAATATCACCTTTTACGATATTGTCAATAAAATTTCTTTTTATGGCTCTATTAAGACTTAATGATATATCATCGTATCTGAAACCTGCACCAAAAGTTTGTTTTACTTTTCTTTTTCCCAAATTGAAATCGTTATTTAAACTAAAACGATAACCGTAAATACTTCGGTCATCTATTTGTTCTATTTGATCTCCATCAGTTTGATTTTCTAAGAAAAAAGTAAAGTTGGAATATAATTCAAAATCATATTTTGAATAGAAAAATTGATTCTGAATTTTGGTATTATTTTTCAAACGAGAAGTTAAAATAATGTTTCCATTAGTTCTACTGGTTTTACCACCTTCTGTATTATCAATACTTCCAAAACGATCTATTAAGCCTCGGTCTATTGCACGTTCTGGTATTTGACCGCTTGCATCCCAATTAGAAGAAAATGTAGAAAGATTGATGGATAAGGAATTTAATGAATCTAAATCAACAAAGTACTTTCCAAATACATTTAATCTTTTAAATTTCTGAGAAGCATCAAAATAAGAATCAGTATAAATGTATTCAGAAGCAATAATTGCACTTTCTCTTCTTTTTCCAAAAAGTTTGGTGTTTCTTAATAAATCTACCATAATCAACCCTCTGGAAGTATTAAATCTTCCATATTCTAATTTAATTACATTTTTATCAAGGAAATTTAAAGTGGAAAAATTCCCAGCCCCAGAAGTGCTAAAATCTCCATTGGAAGCTTCGTGCGGTCCTTTGTCTACTTGTAAACTTTGAACTGTTTCTGGGATCACAAAGTGCATATCTGCATAGCCTTGGCCATGTGCATGAGAAACCATATTTACGGGCATTCCATCAACTGAAACAGCAAAATCAGTTCCATGGTCAATATCAAATCCTCGTAGAAATATTTGCTCTGCTTTTCCTCCTCCCGCATGTTGAGCGATAAATAATCCAGGAACCAATCGTAATAAATCTTGGGCAGAATTGGTTGGTCTTAATGATAAATCTACTTGATTAATAATACTAATTCCATTTATTGCATTTTCACTGATTATAATTTCAGGTAAATTCAAAGTATTTTCTGCCATCACAATATCTTTTAATTTATTAGAATTAGAATTTACCGTTATGGTTTTAGTTTGTTTTAAAAACGATATAGAAGAATAAGTAATTTCATATTTACCCGATTCTACATTAGAAATTTTATAATATCCAGTTATATCTGATAGTGTTCCTTTTTGATTAGAAAGCACAACAGAAATTCCAGATACAGCTTTTCCATTAGTTTTATTGATAATATAACCCGATATTGAATTATTTTGAGCGAAGATTAAATTTGGCATACCGATTAAAAACAGTATGCTAAACATCCATTTTTGTATATGTTTTTTCATAATAATAAGTTTAAAAATACCTGCAACCTTTTATTTCAACCCTAAAATAAAAGGGTGCAGGTTAAATATGAGATTAATGAAAATCGTATTTAATTAATAAGTAAATACTTAAAATAATAGCCATGAGATAACTCTTATTAAATAGTTTTACTTAATAAAAAAAAGGAATTAAACTTTTGGAGGAGGGGAATTTACCTGATAGGAAGGATTAATCAGGTTTAAGAATAGTTCTGCGTGTAAGAAACTATTTGAATCAAGAGAATAAAAAAATGGTTCTACTTGAGTGGAATAAAATTTATCAATTGCTTTAAATGCTTTTAAACCATCTGGATTAGACTGATGAGAATTTGCATTATTATTAATCTCATTTTTATCATTACAATGATTAAAACAATCTAAAACCAAATAATTATCTTTTTGGCATTCTTCACTGTGTACATAATGGTGATGAGTTGGGATTTCCTGAGAAAAATAGGTGCTAGTCCAAGCCATGCATAAATAAATAGGCATGATTAAATAAAGCATTAATTTTTTTAATTCAGTTTTCATTTATGTAAAAAAAATTCTTTCAATGGTCCAGTAAAAAGCTATAATGGCAATTAATCCAGATATTGGATATACGACGCGTTTCCTAAACCAGATTTTATTTTTAAACCATTTTACCACCAAAAAATAAGCAATTAGAATTACTGTAATTTGACCTATCTCTACACCAACATTAAAACTTATCAAGGCGTTAATAAATTGATCTTTAGGCATTCCCAACTCTGAAAGAACACCTGAAAAGCCCAAACCGTGAACTAAACCGAAGCAGAAAATTAAAATTATTCTATAAACGGATACACTTTCTGAGAAGAAATTTTCTAATGCAACCATCACGATGCTCAAAGCAATTAATGGCTCAACTATAGAAGGATCTGGTGTTATGATTCCATAAATAGCTAGTGCAAGTGTTATGCTATGAGCTAAAGTGAATGCAGCAGTTTGCCACAGCACTTGTCTGATAGTTGGATTTAATAAATACAAACTTAAAACGAACAAAATATGATCTAAGCCTAAGGGTAAAATATGAGTAAAACCTAATTTTAAATAGGTCCAAGTAATATTTCCAATAGATAAATTTTCTAATTCAGGACGGAAAACATGAGCGTTTGCCAACAAAGGGAACATCAAAATAAAACATACAAATAGTAAGATTTTATTTTTGTGCATAGGTATTGTTTTTCATCACAATTGATGATTCAGTTTTTAGTAATTCAGGTAAAAAAGGATTAGTAGATAAGGCTAATTTCATCAGATTATCTCCTTTTTCAGCTTGACCTGCTTTATGATAAATTAATCCTGCTCTACAATTTAAAACCGGATTTTTAGAGCCTGTTTTCATCGCTTTTTCAATATATGGAATCGCTTCTTTTGCTTTATTCTGTTTATAAAGCACCCAGGCCATGGTCTCATTTACATCAATATTATTGGGTCTGCGTTCGTATTCAACTTTTGCATGATAAATTGCTTTTTCCAATTGACCTGTTTTCAAATAAGCATAAGCCAATTCTCTATCTGCAAAATGGCCATGTCCAGGTTTTCCTTCAATTGGAATTTCTGCTTCATTATTTTGCAACATCGCAATCACTTCTGTAGCATTTTCTTTTGACTTATCTTTTTGATTATTTAATAAATAAACTTCAGTAAGCTCATCTTTAAAAGCATATTCAGGGATAAAACCCGCTGCACTTTCCAAATATTTAATTGCTTTTGGATAGTTCTTTTTTGCAACTTCTAATCTACCTAAACCAGCTATAGAGTAAGAATAATCTGCACGTTGACTTAGTGCGGTTCTGTATTGGTATTCTGCAGATTGTAAATCTCCAGTATGTTCATACAATAATCCTAATTGAGTGATAGCCCAACAAGTTTGTTCTAAGCCAGGATAACCAGCCTGAACAGCCATTTTCATAGCTGAAATTGCACCGGGATAATCACCATAAATTTCTCTTAAATAAGAAATCCTAGAGTATGATTTTAAATCTGGACGAAGAGAAACCATTTTATCAGCCATCACTATAGCACTATCATATTTTCCTAATTCTACATACGCATCACATAATAAACCATTAACAAATGCGCTATTTGGATTAATTTTTTGTGCTTCGGAAGCGGTTTTTGCTCCATCCGTAAAATGATGTTGATTTAATTGAATAGATGCTTTTACACAAAAAGCTTCAAAATTTTCTGGTTCAGATTTTAAAACATCATCCATCAAAATTGCTGCTGCAGGCATGTAATAAGCATAATTTGCTGTGACTCTAGCTTCTTGTAAATAAGCTTGTGCAAGTGCAAGTTTTGTTTTGGTATTTTTTGGATCAGATCTTAAAATTTTAAGATAGGATTCAATTGCTTGTTTTGTATTCCGCCATTCAGATCCAGCTGCTATGGTTCCAGTTCTTTCTAGTAAGCCAGGAATAGCTATTTTATTCTTCCTCTCAAATAAATAATAGGCAGTGACTGCTAATACGATAAAGGAAACAACGTAAAAATATTTTTTCATATTAAGTAAAAAAAGGGCTAAACAGTTTCCCGCCTAGCCCTATGGTTATAATTTAATTATTTAGCGATTGCTAATTTTAATGATTGTACTTTTTTGTTGCCATTACTTAAAGTAGCAATATAAGTTCCGGTAGATAAATTATTAGCATCGAAAGAGACTATATAAGTTCCAGCTTGCTTGTATTCATTAATTACCGTTTTGATAAACTTACCAGTAATGTCATAAACACGGATATTTACATTCGTTCCGTTTTTCACTGTGTATTTAATATCAGTTGCATTTTTGAATGGATTAGGATAATTCATCATGATTACATCAGGAGAAGCATAACCAAGACCACCGCCTAGTAAACCACTTGTAGGAGTTACATTAGTTCTAAATCCTGACCACGGTAATTGTACATAAGGAAATTCTGAACGGAAAGTCGTATCATTTTTAGAAGGACCAGCATCATACGTAATTACAGATAATAAATCTGCTGTAACTGGAGAAGCACCAACTACATAATCATCATACCATAAACCGATAGCTGCAAGTGCTACTCCTGCTACCGCTTGTAATTCTATCGTTGTAACATCATCTTCTAAACGACGACCGTTTGGAAATCCATCCATATTAGGAATAAACTGTAAAGCAGCAGAAGCATTAAATCTTGGATCAGTTAAACCTAAAACAGCAGCCTGAATAATTCCTAAAGAACTAAAATCTGGTGAGTTGCGCGGAGTAACTGGTACTGCCATATTTAATCTTAAATAATCACCAAGAGTTGGTAAAAAATTATTGATAAAAGGCTTACCAGCTGCTAAAGGATCTCCACCTTTTCCTGTTGCCAATTGGTAAGGACGTAAGTTTGGAACTCCTGTGTAAAATATTGGTAAAATATCTACTGCTCTTGGGCTTGTATTGTTTGGTAATAAAATACCTCCAAAATTAGCTTCTGAAAGTGCAGTACCATCTAATGCTGGAGTACCTTTTAAAGAAAATAATCCTGGCTTGTTATTTCTAAAATCGAATCCACCTAAAGAATTAGTTTGAATTCTTAATGGAGCTAAAGCAGGTACTGCATCACCAAAATAACCATTTGCACCAGCGCCATCAGCCATATATAATCCTAATTCTGGATTGCTGAAATTACCTGCGAATTGTAAATCCTGTGATGGGGAAACTGCATTCCATCTATCTTTTTTAGCGATTGGAATAATTACTTCATTAGTCAAAGGCATTCCTAAACGAGAAACTTGAACATAGTCTGATGAGTAGGTTGGAGTAGCGCCATTTGTATTGATTGTAGTAATTCTTGGACGATATGCAGCAGCATAAACGCCAATTACAAAATCACCATCCAATATTGAAGTTCGTTGAGCAACTGTTTTACCAGATTTCTGCAACATGCTAATTGGTACTTTAATAGCAATAGTATGAACATTTGATTTAGCTACAGCATCAATATTTTCTGATCTAAAATTTCCTAAATCGAAAGCACCTCCTAAATCTACAAAGAAAGGATCGTCTGAAGGACCGCAATAAATAGTTTCTCCAGTGCTTGCAGTTAATCTTGCTGCATTAAATAGAGATTCATAAGAACCTGCATTTACTCCTAATCCCGGAACACCTGAATTCTCGATAGAACGAGGTCCAATGTTTGGAGGTGGTACAATACCATTTGTTATTATAGTGGCGAAAGAAGAACCACCATCAGTACTTTTTTGAGCAACATAGGTAGTTTTAAGATTTTGTCCAAATCTAATATTGAAGAAAGTTGTAGAATCTTCATTTATTTTACTGAACGTAAAACGGTAAATAATATCGTCGAAAGCAGTAGCTGTATTATTATCTACGTGGATTTCGTATCGGATATTTTCACCGAATGAGGCATAGTTAGGTCCTCCTTCTGGTAATTGAAGCGGAACATAACAAGCAATTAAAGTTACTGTGTTTGTATCATCAGGACTTCTGAATGCGTAAACATCTGTGTTGTCTGATAAAGGATCATTCAACAGCATCGGTGCTTCTCTATGCGAGGAAGCTTCGGTAAAGAATTTTTCGGTTCCAAAGAATCCTAGGGTAACTGCACCAGCAGCTATTAAAGAGCCTTTTAGAATGTTTTTAGTAATTTTTCTCATGTTTTTTAATTTTAATGAAATGATAATTTTTGTTAAAACGAAGGGGTTATATTTCGTTTACCGAAAGAAATACGTGATCGAATTCATTACGGTTTTATGATAGATGGTAAATTTGTGTGATGAAATTATTACCTCAAAATTTTTTTATTGAAATCTCTTTTCACAAAACTTTGTAGTTTTGAGAAAATGAAAAATCAAGCTCTTTTGCTCTTTTCAGTAAATTTTTCCAATCGGTTGAAATATACTGCCGACTTTATTTTCAATGAGTTGCTGGGAATAGATTATGAGTATACGACAGATTTAGAAACAGCAAAAAAATTCGATGGGAATGTAATTGAATATGCTTCCAAACAAATAGATAATGCTTTTCACATTATCGGAGTCAATTTGCTTTTTGAAAAAACGATAAATGATCAACCCGTTTTTCCTCAAAGAAAAGGAAAGCAATTTTTTTTATTTCCAGTTTTACATTCCGACTTTTCCTTTGATATTTTCGCCGCTACTTTTTACATGATTAGTAGATACGAAGAATATCTACCTCATACCAGAGATCATCATGATCGGTATCGTGCTGAAGATTCTATGGCTTTTAAGCATGGATTTTTACATCTTCCTGTTGTAGATCAATGGGTTTTATTGTTTAAAAAATCATTGCAAACCAGATTTCCAGAAATTTTATTTGTTGAAAAAAAATATGTTTTTATTCCAACAATAGATATTGACCAAGCTTTTGCAATTAAAGATAAAGGCTTTTTGCGTCAAGCTGGAGCTTTGTTTTTGACAGCTTCACATTTTAGGTTCGAGAAATTAGTGAATAGAATCCGAATACTTTCTGGAGTGGAAAAAGATCCATTTGATAATTTTGATTGGATCAAAAAGTTGCACGACCGGTATAAATTAAATGGAATATTTTTTATGTTGATGGCAGAATATGGAGAATTTGATAAAAATATTGAAACAGACAACCCGAATTTTCAATCTTTAATTAAAGAATTAGGAGACCATAGTATTGTGGGCATTCATCCTTCTTATGATTCCAATAAATCACCAGAAAAGTTCATTTTAGAAAAGGATATTTTACAGAATATTTTAAATAGATCTGTTTCTATTAGCCGGCAACATTATTTAAAATTGAATTTGCCAAACACCTATTATCATCTATTAGAAGCTGGAATCAAAGAAGATTACACAATGGGGTTTTCTTCTCAGTTAGGTTTTAGAGCCGGAACTAGTAACTCTTTTTATTTTTATGATTTAAAAAATGACACGGCAAGCGTTTTAAGAACGCATCCTTTTGCGGTAATGGATGTAACATTACAGCAATATTTAAGACTAAAACCAGAAGCAGCTTTAGCTAGAGTTATTGATTTAATAGAAGAAGTGAAAAAGGTAAATGGAACTTTTATTACTCTTTGGCACAATGAGTCCTTAAGTGAAGATGGAAAATGGAGAGGCTGGAGATATGTTTATGAGGAATTGGTTCAAAAAGCTAGTCAGAAAGTAAAAAAGAATAATTAAATAGGATCTTGTTTTTTATTTTGTTGACGATTTTTGTACTCTAAATAGGCCAAAACAATGTTGTTAATCCTTTTTTTGCAAAACAATAATTTTCTTTAAAACCCAAAACCTAATTGGCAAATAAAGATTTAGCGGATAGCCAGATAAAACATCAAATCATTTTTATTTTAATAAAATTTATTTTTCTGTCAACTCTGATTTTGCAGTCTTGCAATTTTTTGGTTTTAGCTGTATGTTCTAAAAGAATTTATTTTCCGTAAAAAATGTTTCTAGATAAATAAAATGGCAAATTTTAAATCTAATTCCTAAGAATATTACTAAAATCAAATGGGACAAAAACTCATTTGTTAATATTAACTTAACATTATTTTAATCTTAGCGTAATTTAAGGAAGCCTATTTTTACCAAAATTTTTGTAATGGCATCTGGTAAAAACTTGGTTTATATTCTTCTTTTTATGTTTATTCTTTTGGGATGTGTAAATTCCAAAAAATCAAAGGAAGGATTGCTACAAGGTCAGATAAAAATAGATGGTTCGAGTACGGTTTATCCTATAACAGAGGCTGTGGCAGAAGAATTTAGAAGAGACCAGCCAGATATTAGAATTACTGTTGGAGTATCTGGAACAGGTGGCGGATTCAAGAAATTTGGACGTGGAGAAACTGACATTAGCAATGCTTCCAGATCTATCAAACAAAGTGAAGTAGATGCTTGCAAAGCGAATAATATTGATTTTATAGAACTTCCAGTAGCTTTTGATGGACTGGCAATTGTTGTAAATCCTAAAAATACTTGGGTTGATCATTTGACGGTTGCAGAACTTAAGAAAATATGGGAACCAGAAGCTCAAAATGTAATTAAAAACTGGAGTCAAATACGAGCTGGCTGGCCTAATGAGCCAATTCATTTATACGGAGCAGGAACAGCCTCAGGTACTTACGATTATTTCACAGAAGCTGTAGTTGGAAAATCTCATTCAAGTAGAGGAGATTATACGGCTAGTGAAGACGATAATGTATTAGTTCAAGGAGTTTCTACAGATAAAACTGCATTAGCATTTTTCGGATTAGCGTATTATTTAGAAAATGCTGATAAATTAAAATTGATCCCTATTGATGATCAAAAAGATGAAAACGGTAAAGGTCCGATTTTACCGACTTTAGAAACGGTTTCAAATGGAACATATGTACCCTTGGCAAGACCAGAATTTATTTATATAAGTACAGTAGCAGCAGATAGACCAGAAGTAAAAGCGTTTGTTAAATTTTATTTGGAAGTAGCGAGCGAATTAATTACAGAGGTAGGATATATTCCACTGCCTCAGCAAGCCTATAAATTTGCTCAAAAGCGATTTGACAATAAAGTTACGGGAACCTTATTTTTAAAAGAAGGGTCAAGCGTGGGAGTGAATATGGTAGATTTGCTATCAGACGAGAAAGCCGATAGTTCCGCTACTGATACTATCAAGAAATGATCTTTTTTTAAATTGAAATCAGGAGAATTGGAATATTAATAATGAAGATAAAAGAGAAAATAATAGAGGCGATTTTATTCTTGTGTAGTTTTATTACTATTCTGACTACCGTTGGTATTATTTTCGTTTTGGCAAGTGAATCCTATTTATTTTTCAAAGAAGTTTCAATTATAGATTTTTTTACGGATACCCAATGGACACCTTTATTTGCGCAAAAGCGATTTGGGATTTTACCATTGGTTACGGGTACTCTTTTGACTACTTTAATTGCTGTTTCAGTGGCAATTCCTGTTGGGCTCACTATTGCAATTTATTTAAATGAATATGCTCCCAAAAGATTTACCCTAGTTGTAAAACCTTTATTAGAGATTCTAGCGGCAGTTCCAACTGTGGTATATGGTTTTTTCGCTTTGCTATTTGTAACTCCATTACTTCAGAAATTTATTCCAGATTTAGCGGGTTTCAATGCTCTTTCTGCAGGGCTGGTCATGGGTGTTATGATCATTCCTTATGTATCCTCTTTGAGCGAAGATGCTTTGAGAGCTGTTCCAAATTCACTGCGAGAAGCAGCTTATGGAATGGGTTCTACCAAATTGCAAACAGCATTTAGAGTGATGGTTCCGGCAGCATCATCGGGCATTATTGTCTCCATTATTTTAGCAATTTCTAGAGCAGTTGGAGAAACTATGATAGTGGCTATAGCAGCAGGACAGGAACCTCGATTGACTATGAATCCTCTAGTTCCGATTGAAACGATTACGACTTATATTGTGCAAGTTAGTTTGGGAGATGTACCACAAGATTCTATTGAATATAGAACAATTTTTGCGGCCGGCATTACCCTTTTTGTTTTCACCTTTTTGTTAAATAACATTAGTTTTTACATTAAAAGAAAGTATCAGGAAAAGTATGAGTAACGCTTCTCGAAATAATAGAATTAAAGATCAAATTTTCAAAATATTTGCCATTGGCTGCACTTTCTTTGGCTTGTTGGTGCTTGCTGTACTTTTAGGCGATATTTTATATAGAGGCTTTACTCGTATCGATTGGAATTTCATTACTGATTTGCCTTCAAGAATTCCCAGAAGAGCAGGTATATTAACTGCCTTGTTTGGTATGATTTGGGTTTTGGTTCTTACCATACTTATATCCTTTCCATTAGGAATCGGTGCAGGAATTTATTTAGAAGAATACGGCGTCAAAAACCGATTTGCAAGAATCGTTGAATTAAATATTGCAAACCTTGCTGGCGTACCTTCTATTATTTATGGAATTTTGGGTTTGCAAGTTTTTGTCCGTTTAGCCAATCTTGGAAATAGCATCTTAGCTGGAAGTTTAACTTTATCTTTATTGGTACTTCCAATTATAATAGTAAGCACAAGAGAAGCAATAAAGGCGGTTCCGAAATCATTGCGTGAAGGTTCTTATGCAATGGGAGCTTCTAAATGGCAAACCATAAGTAACATTGTTTTACCAGCATCTTTTGGAGGTATTATTACTGGATTAATCTTGGCTATGTCCAGAGCAATTGGAGAAACTGCACCTTTAATTGTGGTGGGAGCATTAGTGTATGTACCTTTTATTCCGAATGGTCCGATGGACGAATTTACAGTTCTTCCAATTCAGATATTTAATTGGGTAACAAGGCCACAAAGTGGATTTATAATTAATGCAGCAGCAGCCATAATTGTATTACTTAGTTTTACCTTTATGATGAATATTGTAGCGGTCTATCTTAGAAACCGTTGGAGTAAAAAAATGAAATTTTAAATTGAGCATCACCCCTATGTACAAACTGGAGTCAAAAAATGTAAATGTATATTATGGTAAATCTCAAGCACTTAAAGGGATAAACCTTGGCATGAATGCCAACACTGTTACGGCTTTAATCGGCCCTTCTGGTTGCGGAAAATCCACCTTTTTACGTCTATTCAATCGGATGAATGATTTGATAGAAAATGTAAAAATAGAGGGTGAACTTACCATTGATGGTAGAGATATTTATGCTAAAAAAATAGATGTTACCACCCATAGAAAAAAAGTTGGAATGGTGTTTCAAAAACCTAATCCTTTTCCTAAAACTATTTATGAAAACGTAGCTTATGGTTTAAGAGTGAATGGAATAAGTCATAAAAAGTACATTGCCGAAACGGTGGAAAAATCGCTTAAGCAAGCAGCGCTTTGGGAAGAAGTAAAAGATAAATTGCATCAAAGTGCTTTTGCCTTATCAGGAGGGCAGCAACAACGTTTATGTATTGCTAGAACACTAGCAGTGGAGCCATCTGTAGTTTTAATGGATGAACCTGCATCTGCACTAGATCCTATTTCTACTGCAAAAATTGAAGAATTGATTTACGAATTAAAAAATAAATACACCATTGTAATCGTTACTCACAATATGCAACAAGCAGCTAGAGTAAGCGATAAAACCGCTTTTTTTTACTTAGGAGAATTAATTGAATTTGACGACACTGCAAAAATATTTACCAATCCGCAATCCGAGCAAACTCAAAATTATGTAACTGGACGATTTGGTTGAAATTTTTTATTATATTGAATTTTTTTGAGAATTTTCCAACATGTCACATTTAGATACCCAATTACATCATTTAAAAACAGAAGTTACAGAAATGGCTCTACTGGTTTCCAGTCAGATCAGCAAAAGTGTAGTTTCTTTAATAGATTTCGATAAAGATTTAGCCAGAGAAGTTATTTTTAATGAAAAAAGAGTAAATGCTTTTGAATTAAAAATTGATAAAGATTGCGAAAATATCTTCGCTTTATTTAATCCAGTTGCCAATGATTTGCGATATGTTTTTTCTACTATAAAAATCAATTATAATTTTGAACGAATAGGAGATAATGCCGAAGGAATAGCACAGTATGTTTTACAGGCAAGTAAAATTTTTGACGATCAGTTACTGGTTAATTGTCGGCTTTTAGAAATGCTGGAAACGGTAAACCAAATGATAACAGATGTGTGCACTGCTTACATTAATGATGATCCAAAATTAGCACGAAGTATATTTGAATTAGATAGTATTTTAAACGAAATAAATAAAGCCTCTACCCCTGTTATTGCTGATTTTATTAAAGACAACTCCGACAGTATATTGGATTCTTTGTATGTTCTAACCATTATTCGTAAATTGGAAAGAGTAGGAGACCACGTAACTAATATTGCCGAAGAAGTTATTTTTTATGTAGAAGCCAAAGTGCTTAAACATGGAAAAAAAATTATGTAAAGGATGATATCTAATTAGATAAACTGTAAAAAATTCAATCTTAATTTTTTATTTTAGATAAATTTTGTTTCAACAAAAGATTTATTTAAAAAAAGATTAATTTTTAGTATTAATTCCTTTTAATAAAAGCTTAAAAATGTACTATTTATTTCGACTTTTTATTTAATTGGAAATCTCTAATTCTTACTGTTTTTATTTAAAAAAACAATAAACAATAAATCTTTATCCACAAACCGTTTTACTGTAATCGCTTTACAATTAGCATTTCTACAGCTTGGTATAATTGAGCAGGTTTCAATTTTCTCCAATTAAAGTCGTCTAAGATTCCACCAAAATTTATGTAATAATCTAAATTGGAATTTTTGAATTCTTCCTGCACATGCTCTCTAAAATTGATACCTACAATCCATCCATCTTCTATTTCCTGAAACCATTCTTCATAATAACAATCATCAGAACTATGAAAATTTAAAACATTTTCTCCAATGAGAATAAACTTTTTGATACCTGAATTTAGTAAAACTTCTAAAACTTCTCGCTTTAAAAACATAATATCGTTATTGATACAATCATTCCATTCTCCAATAAATTCTATGATAGAATATTCCGTTTCATAATCGGTAAATAGAATTTTTAAGTATAATGTTGGCGATCCAAATTCGTCCCATTGAGGGTGGATGTAATAATTGTAAATTTTATTTTCAAAGTTAAATTCACTATAAGTTTTTTTGTAAAAAGGTGAGAGTTTATCCTCCGATGAAATATAATCATCACGCCATAAATAATAAGGCTCTATATCTTGCATATTCTATTTTTATTTTTGTTGAGAATTTAATACATCTCGAACATTTCCATATTTTTTTAACAATAAATCTGCTTCCTCTTCTTCCAAATTCAATTCCTTCATCACCATTTTCACTCCTCTGTCTACCAATTTGTTATTACTAAGTTGCATATCTACCATTTTGTTCCCTTTAATTTTTCCTAATTTTATCATTACTGTAGTAGAAATCATGTTCAATACTAATTTTTGAGCGGTTCCTGCTTTCATTCTAGTACTACCAGTCACGAATTCTGGACCAGTTATTATTTCAATTGGAAAATCTACCGCTTCGGCTATTCTGCTTTCAGTATTGCAAACTATACATCCAGTGCTTATTCCATTTTGTTTTGATTTTATTAAACCTCCCAATACATATGGTGTGCTTCCAGAAGCAGCAATTCCAATTACAATATCCTTTTTATTAATAGAAAAATGTAAGAGATCTTTCCAACCTTGCTCTACGTCATCTTCTGCAAATTCAACTGCTTTTCTTATCGCTCGATCTCCTCCGGCAATTATTCCAATGGCTCGGTCAAATTCCAAACCGAAAGTGGGAGGCAATTCAGAAGCATCTACAATTCCTAATCTGCCACTTGTGCCAGCACCAATATAAAATAATCGCCCACCTAGTTTCATTTTTTCTACAATCAAATCACACAGCAAACTTATTTTTCCGATGTTTTTGTAAACATTTTTGGCGATCGTTGCATCTTCTTTATTAATATTGAGCAGAATTTCCTCTGTACTCATCTTTTCTAAATCTTTGTGATTTGATTCTTGTTCTGTAGTTCTATTTTCCATTGATATTTTTTGTTTTTAAATCAAACCTAATTTCATTATTAATCGTTTGTAAATTAGTAATAGATTAATTAATTAATTTTCTATCCATCATCCAAACGTATTAAATATTACTTTCGAGACATGATTTTAAATTTTAGAAAGTAAAAAATCAAAACAAATTTAACCCTAATTCATGAATAGATTATTGCTTTTCGGAGCTTTTTTGTCCACCCTAATCATTGGTTTTTTTATTGGAACCAAAATTACTTTAGAACCTAGTATTAGCAACGCTGGTTCAATTTCTTTCTCAAAAAAGTTCAATAAATTAAATGAAATTGTAGGATTAATCAACAATAAATATGTTGATTCAATTGATATTAATCAAATACAAGAAGATGCTATTAATGATTTATTGAGTGAATTAGATCCACATTCTAGCTATTCTGGACCGGTAGAATTCAAAGCTATGAACGAGACATTAGAAGGCAATTTTGAAGGAATCGGCGTAGAATTTCATTTGTTAAATGATACTATTTTGGTTGTTTCTGCTATAAGTGGAGGCCCGTCTGAGGAAATAGGTATTCGATCTGGTGATAAAATCATTAGAATAAATGGACAAACTGTAGCAGGAACAGGAATGAAAAACACCGATGTAGTTCAAAAATTGAGAGGTGAAGGTGGAACTAAAGTAACTGTTACTATCTTAAGAAATGGGCAGAAAGCTAGGGATTACCAAATTACTCGTGGTCAAATCCCATTAAATAGTATTGATGTAGCCTATATGTTGAATGATACTGAAGGATATATTAAGCTAACGAAGTTTTCGGCAACAACTGAAGATGAATTCGAAGATGCTTTAATACAACTAAAAGCTAAAGGAATGAAAGAATTAATATTGGATCTAAGAGGCAATGGAGGAGGATATTTGAATGCTGCAATAGCAGTTTCCGACCAATTTTTGGATGATAAAAAATTAATCGTTTACACACAAGGTAGAAAACAACCCCGTCAAGATTTTTATGCCACTTCCAAAGGATTATTTGAAAAGGGAAAGCTTTTTATTTTAATAGATGAAGGCTCTGCATCTGCAAGTGAAATTGTAACTGGCGCTGTTCAAGATTGGGATCGTGGAACTGTTATTGGCAGAAGATCCTTTGGGAAAGGATTGGTACAAGATCAAACGATGCTTAGGGATGGTTCGGCATTAAGATTAACTATTGCTAGATATTTTACCCCGACAGGAAGATCGATACAGAAATCCTATTCAAATGGAATACAATCGTACAATGAAGATTTAAATGAACGATTGAAAAACGGGCAATTACTTTCTGCCGACTCTGTTCATTTTAGCGATTCATTAAAATTTACAACCCCAGGTGGTAAAGTAGTTTATGGTGGGGGTGGTATTATGCCAGATATTTTTGTGAGTTTAGATACAACAGGTTTTTCTGGTTTTTATGGTGAAGTTTCGGCTAGAGGTATCATTAATGAATATGCCTACGAATTAACAGATCGATCTCGAAAAAAATTATCGAGCTACAAAAATATTAAAGATTTTATTAATGAGTATAATCTAACGGAATCAGACATGAATGATTTTGTTAATTATGCAAAAAAGAGAGATAGTAAAATAAACTTAACCGGTCTTTCGATCTCAACGCCTACCATTAAGAACCAATTAAAAGCACTCATTGCAAGGCAATTATTTAAAGACGAAGGCTTTTATCGAGTTATTCAATCTACCGATCCGGTGATTAAAAAGGCAATGAATTGAATTGAAAAAATAAATTATACAAAAAAATGCTTTTGATACTAACCAACGCAACTTTTTAAAATCCTACAATTAATCTTAAAAAAAATTGATCAAAAAAAAATCCTGTAATCAATTGAAAACAGGATTTTGTCTCTTAATAAGAGATGTCGGTAAGAATTACTTAGCAGAATCAACCATTGCAGCAGCAGAATCAACCATTGCTCCAGCAGTATCAACCATCATTGCAGCATTAGCAATAGAGTCAGCTTGTGCAGCAGCCATAATTGAGTCAGCAACAGCTTTCTCTTTAGCAGCTTTCTTTTCAGCAGATTCACCACATGCAACAAATGCAAAAATTCCAACAGATAATAACAATACAAGTACTTTTTTCATTTTTTCTATAATAAAGTTTAAAACGTTGCAAAGGTAAATAAATTCTTCACTTTACATATAAATATTTTCAAAAATATTTGATTACTTATTTTTGTCTGAAATAGATGGTAATAGGCACGCCGGTAAAGTCGAAGTTTTCTCGTATCTTATTTTCTAGGAAGCGTTTATATGGTTCCTTAATATATTGTGGAAGATTACAGAAAAAAGCAAAAGTTGGTGAAACACCTTGTATTTGTGTTATATATTTAATTTTAATATATTTTCCTTTTACTGATGGAGGCTCATTTTGCTCGATTATAGGAAGCATTACATCATTTATTTTTGAAGTTGGTACTTTTTTAGCTCTGTTTTTATATACTTCGTTTGCCGTTTCTATGGCTTTAAATATTCTTTGTTTGGTTAATGCGGAAATAAATAAAATAGGAACATCTGAAAATGGAGCTAATTTTTCTTTCATCGCTTTCTCAAAGTTCAAAGTACTTTTATGATCCTTCTCAATTAAATCCCATTTATTCACTAGAATCACAACTCCTTTTCGGTTTTTAACGGCCAATGCAAAAATATTAATATCCTGAGAGTCCATTCCTGTAGTAGCATCTATCATGAGCAAACACACATCTGCCATTTCTAATGCCTTGATGGTTCTCATCACCGAATAAAACTCTAAATTTTCACTAACTTTTGCTTTCTTTCTAAGTCCAGCAGTGTCAATCAATTCGAATTCATGTCCGAATTGCTTGTATTCAATATGTATTGAATCTCTCGTTGTACCAGCAATTGGAGTAACTATATTTCTTTCCTGACCAATCAATGCATTAATTAAAGAAGATTTACCAACATTTGGTCTACCTAGAATTGCATATTTAGGTAATTCTATTCCATCGTAAATCGGATCTGGTTCAAATTTAGCAACAATTGCATCCAGCAATTCACCAGTTCCGCTACCACTCATAGATGATATTGGAAATACTTCGCCCAAACCGAATCGGTAAAATTCACTTACCTCACCTAACAGTTTATTATTATCTACTTTATTAGCAACCACAAAAACATTTTTCTTTGCTTTTCTAAGCATAGATGCTATCTGATCGTCCAAATCAGTAATTCCTGTTGTTACATCTACGATAAAGATTAAAACAGATGCTTCTTCGATAGCTATTGTTACCTGTTCTCTGATAGCAGCTTCGTAAATATCTGCCGAATTTGCCACATATCCACCTGTATCTACAACAGTATAAGTTCTACCAATCCATTCTCCTGCACCGTAATGTCTATCTCGGGTTACTCCACTTTCATCGTCAACGATTGCTTTTCTGCTCTCTGTCAAACGATTGAATAAAGTTGACTTACCCACATTAGGTCTACCAACTATTGCTACTATATTGCTCATGTATTCTATTTAATTAATGTTCGTACCCAAAACTTTTTAGATAACGACTTTTATTCCTCCAATCAGGAATTACTTTTACAAACATCTCTAAAAACACTTTTTTATTTAGAAACTGTTCTATATCTATTCTGGCTTTGGTTCCAACTTTTTTCAACATCTCTCCGCCTTTGCCAATTATTATTCCTTTTTGTGATTCTCTTTCTACAATTATTTCTGATTGTATGTGTAATATTTTCCCTTGATCTTTAAAAGAAGTAATTATTACCTCTGAACTATATGGAATTTCTTTTGTGTAGTAAAAAAATATTTTCTCTCTAATAATTTCTGAAACAAAAAATCTTTCAGACCGATCAGTTAGCTCGTCTTTATCAAAATACGGTGGATGCTCAGGTAGTAAATCAACTATTTTTTGATAAACAGCTGGTATATTAAAATTCTTCAAAGCTGAGGTAGGAATAATAATAGCATTAGGTAAAGTTTCTGCCCAATACTTCATTTTTTCGTCCACCAGACCTTCATCACTTGCATCCACTTTATTAATGACTAACAAGAGCGGAGCTTCCGCATTTTTTAATTTTTCAAAAACATCAGATTCATCTTGTTTTTCATTAATATCTGTGACCCAAACGATAATATCTGCATCAATTAAGGAAGAATTTACCATGCTCATCATAGAATTGTGAAGTGCGTAAGCAGGTTTTATAATCCCTGGAGTATCTGAAAATACAATTTGGGTTTGCTCATCATTCACAATTCCTAGTATGCGATGACGAGTAGTTTGTGCCTTTGGAGTGATTATAGACATTTTTTCTCCCACAAGAGCATTCATTAATGTTGATTTTCCAACATTAGGTTTACCCACTAAACATACATACCCAGCCTTGTGCATTTTTTTGAAATTTTAATTTGGAATGCAAAGAAACAGATTATATCTTTGCATTCCAATAAAAACAGTGCGGGGTGGAGCAGTTGGTAGCTCGTCGGGCTCATAACCCGAAGGTCATAGGTTCGAGTCCTGTCCCCGCTACACAAGAAAAAAGCAGATCGAAAGATTTGCTTTTTTTGTTTTATTACGGTCTTAAAATTATTTATATTTCAAAAAAAATTGTTGATTAGATTAACTTTTAGTTATCCATAAAATGAAAATATGAATGAAATGCAAAACCAGTGGCAAGAATATTTAAATTCTTTGACAGAAGATAGAAAAACAGCAATGCTTAAATTGAGCAAAGTTCTTGAGGATAATTTACCAAAAGGTTTTTCTGAGGAGGTTAGTTCCAATATGTTGCATTTCGTAGTTCCTAAAAGTATTTTTCCTGATGGATATCATTGTAATCCAAAAAATGCTTTGCCATTTATAAGTATTGCCAATCAAAAAAACTTTATTGCAATTTATCACATGGGTATTTATGCGGATAATGAATTATTGACTTGGTTTCTAGAAAGACACATCAAGGAAATGGGAAAGAAACCAGATATGGGAAAAAGTTGTATTCGGTTTAAAAATGTCGAGAAAATCCCGTTTGAATTAATTGGCGAATTAGCAAAAAAAATGGACACAACCCAATGGGTCAATTTGTACAAATCGCTAATTAAAAAATAGAAAAAGTTTTTTTTATCATTATTCAATAATTTTAAATCTTGTAGAAAGGGAATAAATTTTATTTTCTCCGAAAATTGAAAAACTATATCGTAATATTGCAATATTAAAATATAGTATGGGGATTACAAAAA
The DNA here is from genome assembly GCA_038209155.1 of Sphingobacteriales bacterium. GTDB lineage: Bacteria > Bacteroidota > Bacteroidia > Sphingobacteriales > Sphingobacteriaceae > JBBQYA01. Next base: position 20,534 of record JBBQYA010000046.1, read on the forward strand.
CAGAATCATTCACAGAGGATCAAATCAGAGTTTCGCTAATTGCAAAGGCTTTAGGGCATCCGGCAAGAATTGCAATCGTTGAATATTTACTTTCTGTAAATACGTGTATCTGTGGAGATATTGTCAATTATCTACCATTAGCTCAACCAACGGTTTCCCAACATTTGAAAGAATTAAAAAATGCAGGAATTATAAAAGGAACAATAGAAGGAAACTCCATTTGCTATTGTATTGATCCTGCAACCATGGAATTAATTGGAGGTTATTTTATAAAAATTGCATCCATTGCACATACGAACAATTTAAAATGCTGTTGATAAAATGAAAGTATCAGAATTTAAAAAAAGAATGGAAGCTGGCGAAGCGCTAAGTTTACAATTCACAGATGGTAGTAATGTTCCCGCCCATTTTCATGTAACAGAATTTGGAATTACTACCAAAAACTTTATCGATTGTGGAGGAAAAATTCACTCAGATAAGAAGGCTACTTTGCAAATATGGGTTTCAATTGATATTGATCATAGATTAAATCCAAAATCGGTATTATCAATTATTAATAAAATTGAACCGTTTTTAAGTACAGAAGATCTAGAAATCGAGATTGAATATCAACAAGAAACTTTAAGCATTTATCAACTAGATTATAAGAATGGAAATTTTATATTAAAACCTAAAAACACAGAATGCTTGGCAATAGACTTATGTGGAATACCAATGAGTTCCATAAATAAGGATATAACCATTTTAGTAAGTGGAAATACTTGCGAACTAGGCGGTGGATGTTGTTAGAAACTACTATTTTCAGAAAGATTTTTGTTCATTACTAAAAGAATTTGACTCTAAATTTTTTCGTTGCTGAATATTAAATTTCAACTTATTTTGATTTCAGAAAATATTATTGCTGGCAATTAATTTCTTATGAAAAAATCTATTTTAATTCTTTGCACTGGAAATAGTTGCAGAAGCCAAATGATGGAAGGATATCTTCGCTATTTCGGGAATGATTATTTAGAAATAAAAAGTGCAGGAATTGAAATT
>JBBQYA010000047.1:0-21560 GCA_038209155.1 Sphingobacteriales bacterium
ACTTTTAGTGTGCTTGAAGTGTTTTCTAATTCTTGATAGTATTTCAAATCCGTGAGCATCAATGTCGCCCCAGTATAGAACGGTTAAGTCGTCTAACCATTTGGCGTTTTGAATATTTGTAACTGCATTACCTTGTCCGAAAATTGCAATTGTATTATCCATTTTAGGCAATGTCAAAGTCGTATAAAGTGTCGTCTTATTCTCAACAATAAGAACTTGTTTTAAAGGAAGTTTTAAACTTTCAAATTGACTAATTGGAATAGAAATATCATCTAGCCCTGAAAAATAAGTTTCGCTTATCAGTTTGTCTAATATTTTAAATCTAACTAATGGTTCACGAAACTTCAAATTGAAACGTTTTTCAAATTCTTTTTCGTTAAGGTTAATATTTTTTTGGATAATTATATCAAGTAATTCGGTGATAATACTTTGATTTGATTCAATAAATTTAGTGTGAACATTTGCAGGTAATTCTCTGATATAAAGATTTGGTTTCGGGCAATTTTTAAAGTAGTTACAAACCTTCAATATGCTTTCCCATTTGCTTTGATGCTGAATTATTTTTGTTGGGTTTTTAATTATCCAATCTTTTAATTCAGGAAAATTGGTGTGAATTATTTGCCAGTCATTTATAAAATTTTCTACTTCTTTTTCTTTACCTAAGAATTTTAAAAAGTCTTTTTCAGTGTCAAAATAAATGCTTGTCGGAAGCTGTTGTGTTCCAATTGTTTTTGTTTTTATAGTTTGATAATCTAACGTAAATCCAAATCCTTTTTTTTCTTTTGATTGATTTACAAGAGCCAAAATTTCTTTTTGAAAATCAAAAATTGTGGTTTTGTTATAGGTTTTGTCTCCAGGAATAACAATTCTTGAAAATGAAATTGCTTGAGCAACTGATTGCAAAAATAAAACGTATTTTCTTTCTGCCTTTGTTTTTATTTCGTTCGGACTTATCATTTATTGATAAAATTTTCTCGTTCTTCTTTAAATTGCTCAATTGGCATATCATACAACCAAGAGTATTTTTCATCTTTTCGTTCTACGAAATGAACAAATGAAATTGCATCTTCAACAATGTGAATGTTGTCGCTTGGAGTTACAACTAAAAGTTGTAAATGGAGTTGTTTGCAAAGAGTAATTAGATAACGAGCCTTGTCCTCGTCTTGTGCCTTGAATGCTTCATCAATAGCAATAAAACGAAAGGAATTTGTTTGTAAACCTTCTTTAGTAAGTCCAAATTGATATGCAATGGCAGAACCTAAAATAGTATAAGTTAATTGTGCTTTTTCACCACCAGAAAGTTGCCCCATATTCTCATAGGTTTTGAATTTCTGATTGGTTTCCTTGTAGAATTCTTCTGCTTTGTAGCTGTACCAAGAACGAACTTCCATTACTTTTTTTCGCCAATCTTCTTTGCTTAACTTGTTAATTAAAGGTTCGATATTGTTATTAAAATGATTTTCTCTACCGTCAATAGTTTCTTCCATTTTTTTAAAGTCTGGAATAGCATTGTGTAACAAATTTCTAAAATCTTTTACTTCATCGCTGATTTTTGTTGGAGCTACAAGCTGAATATAAGTAACTGGCGAATTTTTGAAATCAATTCCTTTTAATGATTCGTTTAAGTGATTTATATTTTCCTTAATGGATTCTGCCCAATTTTCAAAAAACATTCTAAAATCGCCAACTTTGTTGGTAATCGTTTCTTGTAAATAATCTTTGAATTTCTTTTCAAATCGTATTAAATCCTCTTCAACTAATTTTTTATAATAGGTTTGATATTCTTCAATTAAATCCAAATTGGTGGATTCAGGCAATTTGCTCACATCCGAACGCCAGTCTTTGAATTTTGTAGTGATATTTTCGTTTGGTTGCTTAAACGCATTTATTTTTATTCTAACATCCGATTCTTTATTGCCTTTTTCATTATTCAATTTCCCAATTTTACTTGATGTATCGTTTTGGAAATCAAATTGATATTTTTTGATTGTCGAAAAGCTAACATTGAGTAATTCAGGATTTACATTTTCAAATTCCGAAATATCTTTATTGCCAATCGAATCAAGTAGTTTTTGATTGCTCTCTAAATCAGTATTTATTCCTTTAATCGTAACTTCTTCTAACTGAAATATTTCTTTGTTCTTGTTATTAATTTCAACATCTGTCAATTGTTTTAAATCGGCTTCTACTTTTTTTAATTGTTCTTGAAGCGTTTTTACTCTATTATTTGTAGCTTCTAATTTCTTTTTTACTTCCTCCTTTTCCTGAATTTGATTTGCATAAGTTTGCCAATCAATATCATCATATTTCGTGAACAGCTTGAAGAGGTCAGCGTAAGCCTCTTTTTTAACTTCAATTTCTTTAATTCTTTGGCTAATACCCCTAGATTCTTGTAAAGCCGTTTTCTCTTTTTCTTGTAGGTCTTTTATTTCGTTTTGAAGAAACTTTATTTTGTCTTTATTGTCCCAACCTAAAACATAATTTTCTCTTTTTGAAATATGTAATCTGTCGTCCTTTTCGTGTTTTCCTTTTCCGAATTTGATTAAGCCTTCTTTCGTAATCGCCTTTTCTTCATAAAGACTAAACTCTTTTAAATCATTTACACAAGTATAGTTGTATTGATTTTTAATAATGTCTTCAAGCCAATCTATATAAATACTTTTTGGTTTAAATTCTATCTTATTTACAAGTGCATTTTTTGAGGTGTTTTTATCTGCCATATTAGACAATGATGTAAAACCCTTGTAACGTTGGTATGTAATTTTACCTTTTAAGTTAGTGCTGTTTACATATTCGTTCACTTTTGTATAATATTTCTCGGGAACAATAAGCCTTAAAGCAAAATTGTGTAAAATCTTTTCGGTCGAAAGTTCCCATTCACTTTCATCATCTTTTACTTTAATTAGTTCTCCTATAAAAGGAATTTCTTCTTTGTTTGCACCAATATGTTCTAAAATGTCATCTCTAATTTCCGATACTCTTCCTGAAATGTTGTTTTTATTCTTTTGAAGCGATTTAATAGTTTCAATGCCTTCTTCTATTTGATTTTTTAAATCATCTTGTAGGTTTTTAGCTATTCTTAGTTTTTCATCATTTTCCAATCTATCCGTTTCTAACACAGCTTTTTTGTTACTTGCCTTTTCACGATTTGCTTTAAAATTTTCTTCGCTTGGATTTGTGTTTAGTTCAATGCTTTGTGCCAATTTATTGTATTGGTCAAGTTTGGTATTTCTAGCTTCTTTTAATCTTTCAAGATTTTTTATCTCTCTTTCTAATTCTTTGATTTTATTATAAACCTCTTCTCGTTCTATAGATAGTGCAATACTTCTTTCTTCTCCCTTTAATTCGGTTTCCTTTGCTTTGAGATTTGACAATTCATCATTTAGAATACCTAAGTGGATATTGATTTTGGATAATTCTAATCCAAACAATTCAACTGATTTTTTTGCAAACCAATAAACCGCCATTTCTTTAGATAGACTTAGCGTTTTAAGTTCATTTTGAATATTGGATAATTCAATTGCTATTTCATTTATTGGTTTTAGTTGCTCAATTTGTTCTTTGGCTTTTTCAATATTCGTTTTAGCATCGATTAAGGTTTCAAAACTGGATTTTAGTTTGATAAATTTTTCCTCTGCATTTTCATTATCCTCTTTATACTCTTCAAGCATATTGGTTCTAATGAATTCATCCAAATCTTCCAAAACCTTTACACCAACAACTTGATTAAATAAGCTCAATCCCTTTATTGACCGCATTCCAAAAACATTTGATATTCTTTCGCCATACGAAGTAGGACCATCAAAAAATTCAACTTTCTTTTTATTTGAATTGGAATTGTATTTGTTATCAAGTCGCTTTTTCCAATTGCCTTTTCCATCAAAATCTGTGAAATCTTGTTCTATATTTAAAGCAAGGTGTGCAATTCCAAAAGCTGTATTTAGTGTTCCATTTGAACCAAACCATCTCACTTGAAAAAGGGTTATTGTTTTAAAATCTGTATTAGAAAAAGAAGCTAAAAGCACAGAATAATCATTTTTAGCTCTCAGCATTTGAGTACTCGTGCTCATTTTGCCTTCTTCTTGGATATTGCCGTAATGACCTAGAACATAACTTTCTTCGCTTCTGTCACCTTTTTTTTCAACGCCAGAAGATTGATTGTAAAATCGGTCTTTCTTCAAAGGAACGAGTAACGTAAGCAAAGCATCAATAAAAGTGCTTTTGCCCGAAGCATTTGCACCTGTTAAAAGTGAATTATTTCCTTGTGGATTTATTCTGAATATTTTTTCGTGAAAAGTGCCCCAATTGTAAACTTCCATATATTGAAGTCTAAATCCAGCCTTGTCTGAACTTGTACTAAATAGACTCAACATTTTCTTGTAATTTTAGTTTAAACGCTTGAAGAATGTCTAAAGTGACTTTCTCTTTAATTATTCTTTGAATTTGGTATTTAGTTTCATTTTCCTTTTTGCTCACTTCGGATAAATAACCCAACTTGACAATGTTATTTATGTAACCATCCAACTCTTTCAAAAATTTAACTCGGTTAAATTTTTCGGGAAGGAATAATTCTACTTCTTCTTTTATTTCAGAATCTGTTATGAATTTTTCAAAAACCTGAAATTGAGTAGGATTGCTATCAAACTCTTCAAGGCTTTGTCTCAACACGACTAATACAATTGACGTTTCAAATCCAATTTGTCTGCGTGTTACAAGCCCTAATGTATTGCCTTCGCTGTCCTCAAATTGTTTAATGAATGCAAATCCTTCTTCTTTTTTAACAATAAGTTCTAACCCAATTTGGCTGATGTATTCTTGAATTTCTATTTGATAATTTACGACATCATCCCAAATATTCGAGTTTCGATTTCTCTCAATAGCACCTTTCAGCAATTTTACAATTGCTTTGGAATATGGTTTTGTGTTTCTTTCTAAATTGCTCATTTGGTCAAAATTATTTCAGGTATTTGAATTGATTTTTTATTTTCAATATCAAATTCAATTCGTTGTTTTTTATCAGAATTTATGGAATGTTTGAATTCTTTTACGATTCCAATGTAACCAAAGAGCTCTGGCAATCCTTTTTCAATTCCTCCAAAAATTTCAATTATTTCTGCTATCGTTGTTTGTGATTTGTCTCTAAGAACTTCTTTAATTCTTTTCCTAAGGATTTCCTTGTCAATTGCAGAAAGGTTGAATAATTTATTTAAATGGTTAGAGTGTGAAATGTCTTCGTCTGCTAATTTTGGTTTTGTTTTATAAGTGATTTCTTCACTTTGCTCAAAAGTGAGTTTTCTCTCAAATGGAATATTAATTTCAATGTCTGTTTCCAATTCAAAAGAAACATCAGGTTTTATTTTTGCTTTACTCAATTCGATTAAATATTTCTTAATATCTTGAATAATATTTTTTGTAATCTCTGATTTTGAGGCTTCGTTTTCCCTGATTATTCTGCTCAATTTTTCTGCCATCTTATCGTTGGCTTTTGAAACTTTTTGTCCAGAAGAGTGCAGGTTTTTCTTCATTCCCTTTAAAAAGTAGTCTGAAATCTCAATTTCTTTATCTTCAAGTGTTTTATATAATTCCTTTGTCAAGTTTCCCCATTCTTCCTGTAATGCAGGTGTTAGAATGAAAGTGTAGAAAGCATAAAAACTTTTTCCTTGTTGACTGTTTTTTAGCTCGTCAATCGCATCAAAGGTAAATTGAAGAATGTGGCTTTTTGTTAAACTACCCTCAGCGTGTTTGAGATAAATATCTTTTGTTATTTCTTTGAAGTTGTCTTCAACTTCTTTAAAGTCAGAAAGTAATTCTTTAGCTGATTTAGTTAGCTGGTTGAAACGAGGAACTATTTCAAAGTCCTGAAATACTTTTACATCTTCTCCGCTTTTGATTCTTTGTATTTGTTGCTCAATTTCCAGTTTTTTGTCTTCGAGTAATTGTATCCGTCTTTCAATATCTTCATTTGTAAATTCAACAAGCTCTTTCAATTGATTAAAGATATTTTTGAACTTTGATTCAGCTCCTACATATTCTTCTTTTTTTAGGCTGGAAAGCCAGTCAAGCGTTTTGCTTGAATGCGATGAAAGTTCATAATATATTTCTCCTGTTTCGTCTTGGTAGTTTGTCAGAAAGCCTTTGTTTGTCCAATTTTGAACAAATTTCTTAGCTTTAATTTCGTAGTTGTCAGAAAATAAAATTTCACTTTCTTCATCAATTTCTACTTGAACAGCTTCTAAATAGTCAGCTAGTTGGTTGTGTATTCTTTCTGATGAAATTGTTCCTTGCTGATTTGAAAAAGTATTGATTAAAAAAGTGATTATAACATCTCTGTTCCGAAGTTTCAAAAGGTCAACACTTGGTGAGTTGTTTAGTATGTCTGCTATTTTTGAACTGTCAATCATGCTTTTATATTTTTTATACCAATTTAATATTCCACTTCAAAATAAAGTAACAACCACAAATACTTCCTTCTTCATAAAAATTATCAAAAACACAAATCTAAATACCCCTCCCAAAAACCAACCTCTCCATCCCCTCGCAATTATAGTATTTTTTCTATTCTAATTCTTTCGATATATTCTTTATTTCAGAGCATTTTTTCCAAAATAAAATCATACAAATTCTCTCTTTTCAAAATTCAGAAATTCCCCCTACCTCATTTAAAAGAAAATATATCTTTGCCCTATGGCTATCAAAAACGAAGATATTTTTAAAAATGTAGTTGCACACGCAAAGGAGTATGGTTTTGTGTTTCCTTCCAGCGAGATTTACGATGGATTGAGCGCAGTGTACGACTATGGACAGTATGGTGCAGAATTAAAAAATAATATAAAAACCTATTGGTGGAAATCAATGGTGCAAATGAATGAAAACATCGTTGGTATAGATTCAGCGATATTTATGCATCCGAAAATTTGGAAAGCAAGTGGCCATGTGGACGGTTTTAGCGATCCGATGATTGATAATAAAGATTCGAAAAAACGATATCGTGCAGATCAATTATTAGAAGATAAAATAGCCAAATACGAAAACGAAGGCAAAACAGATAAAGCAGCAGCTCTGCAAAATGCAATGGATGATGCTTTGAAAAATGAAAATCTTCCTGCTCTAAAAGAATTAATCTTTGAAAATAAAATTAATTGCCCTGTTTCTGGAACTGCCAACTGGACGGATGTTCGTCAATTTAATTTAATGTTTAACACCCAAATGGGTGCTATGGCAGAAGATTCAGACTTGGTTTATTTACGTCCAGAAACTGCTCAAGGAATTTTTGTCAACTTTTTGAATGTTCAAAAATCTGGTAGAATGAAAATACCATTTGGAATTGCACAAATTGGAAAAGCTTTTAGAAATGAAGTAATTGCAAGACAATTCATCATGCGAATGCGTGAGTTTGAACAAATGGAAATGCAATTTTTTGTTCGGCCTGGTACAGAAATGCAATGGTATAAGCAATGGAAAGAAGCCCGATTAAAATGGCATTTAGCATTGGGCACAAATCCTGCAAAATATCGGTATCATGATCATGCAAAATTGGCTCATTATGCCAATGCAGCTGTGGATATTGAGTTTGAATTTCCATTTGGGTTTAAGGAAGTGGAAGGCATTCATTCCAGAACAGATTTTGATCTTTCACAACATCAGGAGTTTAGTGGAAAAAAAATGCAATACTTTGATGCTGAACTAGATGAAAATGGCAAAGCGGTCGGAAATTATATCCCTTTTGTAATTGAAACTTCCATCGGTTTGGATAGAATGTTTTTGCTGACTCTTATCAATGCCTACGAAGAACAAGATTTAAGTGTTGATGGAAAAGTTGATAGTCGTTCTGTATTACATTTTCACCCTGCTTTGGCACCTATAAAAGCGACTATTATGCCGCTTACAAAGAAGGATGGTTTACCAGATAAAGCAAGAGAAATCATGAAAAGTTTGCAATTAGATTTTATGTTGCAATACGACGAGAAAGACTCTATTGGAAAGCGATATCGCCGTCAGGATGCAATAGGAACACCTTTTTGTATTACTGTAGATTATGAATCATTAGAAAATAATACAGTAACGATCAGACATAGAGATAGCATGCAACAAGAAAGAGTTGCTATTGCTGATCTGAAAAATATTATTAGCGAAGCAGTTAGTTGGAATTCTTTATTAACTAAATAGACTTTAATTATAGATTTAAATGGAAAGAGTTATAGGCATTGGTGGCATTTTTTTAAATGTAAAGTAATAGAAAAAATGAATGATTGCTTTCAAAAGTATTTAGATATGCCGATTACACAATCTGTAGCTAATTTGAATGGCAATTAGCTACAGATGCAAAAAAATCTGGAAGTACTTCATAGTCAACATTTGCGGAAGAAAGTACTGATTTTATTTCAAGTGAAAAGCCATTCATGATCAATCATAGAGTTCAAGTTTTGGAAGCTTTACTTAAGTTTTAAAAGGAGGAGTTGAGATTATTGGCCAAATGCAGAGTTTCTATTTTAGTAAATTTGGATATGTAATAGATTGCGAAGGAAATAAATTGGAACTTTGGGAGCCATTAGCTGGCTTACTTTAAATGATTTCTGATGTAGTTTTTATTTAAATAAATAAGTTTTTAATATTAAGAATCATCCGTATGATTGTTCAAATTTTTAATTTTTATTTAGAAATTTATCCGAATGTTCTTTTTTGTATTCTGCTAAAATTTTCTGCAAAGATTCCAGATAATCTTTTAGTGTTTTATTATTAATTTCTGGATTGTTTTCATTTGGAATAGTAATAGGCATTTCGTCCATAAATTTCAATAATTCAGGATTTTTTTCTCTAATTTCTTGCGTTACAGCTATTATTTGGTCGTTTAATTCTTTTTGGGTTTCCATTTTTATTTTTTCTTTATTTTTTGAATTAAATAGAAAACTAGACTAATTTTATTTTATTAAAAGTTTTTTTTAAAGTATTTTTATTAATAAAAAAAACATCTAATCTTGACAGCATTTTTTTATAAACAATTTTTTATACAACCATTTTAGCCACTTCAACATTATTTTAGATTTGTTTTATTTTTGATTTTTTAACCAATTTTTAAAAGCTCTGATTTCTTTATTTTGATCAGCAATTATAGATTCTGAAAGTTTTTTCATTTCCATATTTCTGCCATTCACTACTTCATTTTCAGCCATTAAAATTGCACCTTCATGATGTGGTATCATCATCATCACATAATCTTTATCTATGTTTCCACTTGGGGAAATCGCCATCATATTTTCCATCATCTTTTTCATTTGAATATTTAAATTTGAGGGAGTCTGTTTCTCTTTTTCTTTCATCGAATTAGAATTTGAGAAATTTTCCATAATAGAAATTTCCCCTTGTTGAGCTTTTATAATATCTTTCGCAAGGCTTACTATTTCTTTGTCTTTCCCATATTTTATTTCAACTTCACTCATTTTTACAGCAGCTTTATGATGCAGAATCATCATATTGGCAAAATCGAGATCATAATTCCCCGTCATTTTTAAATTTTCCATTTCTTTCATTGTAGCATCCATAGAATTCATCAGCTTGTGAGAATCCATATCAGAATGGTCTGCATGTAGATCCAACTGATTTTTTTGGCTTGAATCATCAGAATTTTTAATTTCTTTTTTTTGATTATTACAAGAAATCAAAATTAAATTAAAAGAAAGAAGACAAAAGATTGAGAATAATTTTTTCATAAATAAAGATTTACAAAATCTATTCCTCTTGCTCTTCATCCACTTGCAAAATATGTAATAACCTGTGAACAATAGGTGCAAAAAAGATGATAACTATACTATGTGGAATAAAGTAATAGCAGAAATGAAAGAAACAATTGTTTGGTTTATTATTTCAACTATTTGGAATTTGTCTTTTTTTATTTCTATAATTCAATAATGAAAAAAAAATATTTGAGTTTTAAACTTAGCGATTCACCAATTAGTAAAATGTAATTTTTCACTATTGCTATCATTGATAGTGTTTTAAAAATCATAGAAGAAAAGTAATTAAATAAAGAGCTTCCCGCGTTCCTGATTGTAGCGGCATCCTTTTTTTGTTTTTCACAAAAAAAGATACAGCGTAAAGCAGGATAAAACGCCCAAATAAAATTTATTAATTCATTAAAGTAATTAGAAATAAATAAATCATTTTAAAAAAAACCTTTTCTTCTTTCTGTTTTTCATAAAAAAAGATACAGCGGAAAGCAGGATAAAACGCTCAAATAAAATTTATTAATTCATTAAAGTAATTAGAAATAAATAAATCATTTCAAAAAAAACGCTTTTCTTCTTTCTGTTTTTCATAAAAAAAGATACAGCGGAAAGCAGGATAAAACGCCCAAATAAAATTTATTAATTCATTAAAGTAATTAGAAAAAAATAGATCATTTCAAAAAAAAATCCTTTGCTTCTTCTTGTTTTTCATAAAAAAAGATGCAGCGGAAAGCAGGATAAAACGCCTAATTAATTTTATATAATTCATTAAAGTAATTAGAAAAAAATAAATCATTTTAAAAAAAACCTTTTCACCTTCTTATTTTTCATAAAAAAAGATACAGCGGAAAGCAGGATAAAAGGCCTAATTATTTTTTTTTGAAATACTTATAATCAATACCACAATAAAAAATTAGAAACAAAAAATAATTCTCATGATCCATTTTTGAAGTAAAACTTCCATGATAGAATTTTAATCTTTAAAAACATAAATCATAAAATAGAATGGATCTGCTCAAAAAACTCAACCGAATAAATAAAAACAAATTATCAGCGTTTCCATTTAAAATGCAATACCCAATATCAAAAATCACTACATTCGCATTTTGAACAAAGGATATTTTAGCGCGTGTCAGTTATAGTTAACCATCTAAGTAAAATTTACGGAACACAAAAAGCAGTAGATAGCATCAGTTTTGAGGCCGTTCCGGGTAAAATTCTTGGGTTTTTGGGTCCCAACGGTGCAGGAAAATCTACCACCATGAAAATTTTGACCTGTTTCATTCCTCAATCATCTGGAGATGCGAGTGTTTGCGGTTTTGATGTAATAAAAGATTCTTTATCTGTTCGTAAAAATATTGGCTATTTGCCGGAAAGTAATCCTTTGTATACAGATATGTATGTGAAGGAATATTTAAATTTCATAGCTGGAATGCATAAAATGGGTAAAGAAACCAAACTGCGAATCGAGGAAATGATTGATAAAACGGGTTTGGTAAGAGAGCAGCACAAGAAAATTTCTCAGCTTTCTAAAGGTTATCGTCAGCGAGTAGGTTTGGCTCAAGCCATGTTGCACAATCCCAAAGTTTTGATTTTGGATGAACCTACTACAGGTTTGGATCCGAATCAATTAGTTGAAATTAGAGCTTTGATTAAACAATTAGGGAAAGAAAAAACAGTTATTCTTTCTACACACATCATGCAAGAAGTGGAAGCAGTTTGTGATCGAATTGTGATCATCAACAAAGGTATTTTGGTAGCAAACGAGGATACAAAAGTTTTGCAAAGTAAAAAAGAAGGAACTTTAGGTTTCAAAGTAGAATTTGATAAAGCAGTGAACCAAAACCAGTTGAAAGGAATAAGAGGAATTTTGCAAGCGTCTAATTTGCAAGGCAACACTTGGTTATTAAGCACGGATTCCAAGAGTGATGCGCGAACAGAAATTTTTCAGTTTGCAGTTCAAAATCAATTGGTTTTGCTCAGTATTAGCAAAGAGGAGCAGAGCCTCGAAACGATTTTTAGACAATTAACTTCCAATTAATTCGCGGTGTATATAATTCTTAAAAAGGAAATCGCAGTATTTCTAAATTCACTCATAGCCTATATTACGATCGGAGTTTTTCTGATTGTGATGGGTTTATTTCTCTGGATTTTTCCAGATACCAATCTGTTGGATTACGGGTATGCCTCCTTGGATTCTTTGTTTAACATAGCTCCGTGGGTGTTTATGTTATTAATTCCTGCTATTACCATGCGTTTTTTTAGCGAAGAGAAAAAAGCTGGAACTATAGAATTATTAGCCACCAGACCTATTACGGATTTGCAAATCATCATGGGCAAATATTTTGCAGGAGTTTTATTGGTTTTATTTGCTCTCATTCCGACCATCATTTATTATATAACCATCTATCAGCTAGGGTCTACTGTTGGAAATATTGATACTGGTTCGGTGATTGGTTCGTATATCGGATTACTACTTTTGGGAAGTGCTTTTGTAGCCGTTGGCGTTTTTGCTTCTTCTTTGAGCGACAATCAGATTGTATCTTTTGTAATTGCTATTTTTCTTTGTTTTTTCTGTTATGCTGGGTTTGAATCCATTAGTTCTTTACAACTTTTCGGAAAAATAGATAACTTTTTAGTTCAATTAGGAATCAATGCACATTATCTGTCCATCAGCAGAGGAGTTTTGGATACCAGAGATGTAGTTTATTTCTTAAGTTTCATTTCCTTGTTTATAGTGCTTACTAAAACCGTACTCGAAAGCAGAAAATGGTAAAAACGAAAGAGAAGCTTCCGAAAAAATCGAAAGGAGTAAAACAGCAGGCTATTTTAGAATTAGTTAGTCTTTTGATCATTATATTATTTGTGAATATCATTTCATCTTTTCTTTTTACCCGAATTGATTTTACAAAAGAAAAGAGATTTACTTTATCCAAAGCTACCAGAGATATGCTTGCTGATTTGCCCGATCAGGTGATTATAAAAGTGTATTTAGAAGGAGAATTTCCAGCAGGATTTAAGCGATTAAGAAATTCTACGAAGGAAATTTTAGATGAATTTTCTGCTTGGTCTGGAGGCAAATTACAGTATGATTTTATTGATCCAACCAAAGAACCTGACGAAAAAATTAGAGAAGAACTTTATCAGCAATTGGTAAAATATGGTTTAACACCTATTGATTTAAATTCAAAAACGGAGAAAGGAACTTCCCAACAAATAGTTTTTCCTGGAGCAATGGTAAACTACAGAGAAGGACAAGAAGCAGTTCAATTATTGCAATCTTCTATCGGGCAATCGCCAGATGCGGTGTTAAATAATTCTGCTCAAGCATTGGAATATAAGTTTGCTGGGGCTATCAAAAAATTGGTTTTAGTTCGTAAACCATTGATTGCTTTTATAGTTGGGCATAATGAATTGGATAGTAATCAAGTAAAAGACATTACCAAGACATTGAATGAAAGTTATGAAGTAAGGAGAATTGATTTAACTCGCTCTGTACCCGAAAATTTATTCCGTTTTGAAACCCTAATTATTGCAAAACCTACTTTATATTTTGAAGAAAAAGATAAATATAAACTCGATCAATATGTAATGCGAGGTGGTAAAATCATGTTTTTGATAGATCAAATGAATGCCGAAATGGATAGTATGATAGCTGGCGAGGGCTTGGCAATGGGCAATGATTTAAATTTGGATGATTTGTTTTTTAACTATGGAGCGAGAATTAATTACGATTTAATTCAAGATTTAAATTGTTTACCTATTCCGATTATGACTGGCCAGCAAGATGGAAAACCACAGCAACAATTGATGCCGTGGTTGTATTTTGGATTGTTTACACCAGAAGCTAAACATCCAATTGTGAATAATTTGGAAGGTATACGATCAGAATTTGCAAGTTCAATAGACTCTGTGGGAGTTGCCGGAGTAAATAAAACTGTTATTTTAACTTCCTCACCATTTGTGAAATTGATAAAAGCACCTGCCAGAATTAATTTAAGTTTAATTGGAATAGAGCCTAAACCCGATCAGTTTAATAAATCTAAAGTTCCTGTTGCAATATTGTTAGAAGGCACTTTTCAATCAATCTTTCAAAACAGATTGACAGATGAATCACAAAAAGAATTAAAGTTTGTAAAAGAAAGCAAGCCGGGAGCAAAGGTTTTAATCATTTCTGACGGAGATATTATCAAAAATCAGATGGGCAGAGAAGGAAGTATTTACCCTTTAGGCTATGATCGGTTTACGAGACAAACTTTTGGAAATAAAAATTTCATGTTGAACGCAATTGATTATTTAACAGATGGTACAGGTTTGATTAATGTAAGATCAAAAGAATTAAAATTGCGTTTGTTGAATAAAGCTAAAGTGAAAAGCGAAAGCACAAAATGGCAAATAATTAATTTGGTTCTTCCTGTATTGTTAATTCTTATTTTCGGGATTGTACAAAGCAGAATTCGCAAAGCAAAATATGCTAAATAGCTTTTATTTTATTAAATAAAAAAAAATCAGCAGCATTTATAAATAGGGAAAAAGATTGATGTTAAGTTTTAAAATATATATTCAAAGCCTTTAAGATAGATGTTTGAAGTCAGAAATTCAAAAATATTCAGTTTAGATTATTATTTTAAACTAATTAAATTTTAAATAATGATAAGTTTTTTTTATTTTAAAAAGGTAGTTCAAAAACAAGCAGTTTATTTTTTAAGTATAAAAATTAGAAATAAAATTAAAGTAACATTAGCTTAAGAATAAAAAATAAGATTTTACAAAAAAATGGTTAAATAGTTTAGAAAAAATACACATAAATTGAAGAAGAAAATATGAAGAAAATATATATTTATATCCTGTTGATAGCGGTTTTGGGTGGAGCGGTTTACTTTTTAATGAATAAAAATAATGGATCTTTTATGGGCGAAAACAGAAAACGATTCACCATTGAGAATACCGATATTGTTACCAAAATTTTCCTAGCCAGAAAAGATGGAACTAAAATTCTTTTAGAAAAACAAGAAAATGGAAAATGGATTGTCAATAAGAAATATGATGTAAGAAAAGGTCAAATAGCACTTTTATTAGAAACGTTTAAAAGAATGGAAGTTAGAATTCCAGCAGCTGAACCAGCAAGAAAAAAAATAGTAAATGAAATGGCTACTATGGGTTTGAAAGTAGAAATATATGCAGGAGATAAAAAACTAAAAACCTATTATGTAGGTGGTAATACGATCGACGATTTAGGAACTTATATGATGATGGAAGGCGAAACTCAACCATACATAACCATCATTCCGGGATTCAATGGATATTTATCTGCACGGTATTTCACAAGAGAATCAGACTGGAGAAATAGAGAAATTGTCATTCTAGATCCTGCAGAAATAGATAAAGTTCAAGTTAGCTACACACAAAAACCAGAATCTTCTTTTTCCTTAAATATGGCTTCAATGTCGAAACCTATTTTAAGCAATAGCAAAGGCGATACAACAACTAATTTGGACAAAACTTTTGTTTTGGAATTCTTGAGTTCATTCCAAAATATTCAATATGAATCTTTATCTGAGTTAGAAAAAGATCGACAAGACTCTGTTTTGAAAACGATTCCTTATGCAAATATTACGGTAGTAGAAAAATCTGGTGGCATAAGAGAAGTAAATTTGTATCAAATTACAAGAAGTTCAAATCCTGATTTAGGGTATGGTAATGATGGAAAACCATTGGAAATAAGTGATACAAGATTTTTGACTAAAACAAAAGAATTGCCTAATCTAGCTATTACTCAGCTGTTTTCACTGAAAAAAACATTGGTTTTACACTCAGATTTTCTCAAAAAACCTGTGCAAAAAGTGTCAGCAAACTGATTTTTTTTATAATTTTTAAGACCTATCTTTAGACTTTTAATAATCTCCAGAAATGAAATTCTACATTAACTCTTCCTCCCTGCTAAAACAATTACAATCGATCAGTGGAGCATTGAGTAACAATACCGTATTGCCAATTCTTGAAAATTTCTTATTTGAAATTAAAGATGGAAATCTGACCATATCTGCTACAGATTTGCAAACGAGCATGACTACCAACATGACCGTAGATGCAAAAGAAGATGGAAGAATTGCTATGCCATCCAAAATTTTGTTAGACACGTTAAAAACTTTTCCAGATCAGCCGATTCTTTTTACCATCGACGAAAAAACCTTTGGGATAGAATTAAGTGCAGGTAGTGGAAAGTATAAATTGGCAGGAGAAAATGGAGACGATTTTCCTAAAATACCTTTGGTAGAAGGAGCAAACTCCTTAGTTATGCCTTCATCTGTATTGGCAGAAGCTATTTCAAAAACTTTGTTTGCAGTAAGTAGTGATGATTTACGGCCGGCTATGACTGGTGTCTATTGCCAAATTTCTACAGAATCTATGACTTTTGTAGCTACAGATGCTCACAAACTTGTTCGCTACAGACGCAAAGATTCTAAAGGAGACGCAAATACTTCTTTTATTTTACCAAAAAAAGCTTTGAATTTATTGAAAACATCTTTACCAAATGATGACTCTTCAGTAACCATTAATTTTAATACCAGCAGTGCATTTTTCAAGTTCAACAACATTAATTTGATTTGTAGATTAATAGATGAGCGATACCCAGATTACGAAACAGTAATTCCATTAGCTAATCCAAATAAGCTAACAATAGACAAAGCATTATTTCTAAATTCGTTGCGTAGAGTTGGGATTTTTGCAAATAAAACTACCCATCAAGTTCGCTTAAAAATTACTGGAAGTGAGCTAAGTATTTCTGCAGAAGATTTGGATTTTGCCAATGAAGCACACGAAAGATTAACTTGCCAATACGAAGGAGAAGATATTGAAATTGGGTTTAATGCGCGGTTTTTGGTAGAAATGCTTTCTAATTTAAATGATCAGGAAGTGGTTTTAGAAATGTCAACTCCAAATAGAGCAGGCTTACTTTTACCTTCCGTTCCAGATAAAGACGAAGAAGTTTTGATGCTGGTAATGCCAGTCATGTTGAATTCTTATTCGTGATTTCTACCGTTTAAACTCTACATTCAATATTATCCTAATGGAAATTATTAAAGCAATCATCGACTTTATTTTACATATCGATGATCACTTGGTTGCGATTGTTTCTGAATACCAGACATGGACTTATCTTATTCTGTTTCTCATCATTTTTGCAGAAACTGGTTTAGTCGTTGCTCCCTTTCTTCCTGGCGATTCCTTGCTATTTGCAGCAGGAGCTATCATTGCCAAGCCAGAAAGCGGATTAAATGTTTTTTTTATGTTTTTAATTCTATTCATCGCCGCATTTCTGGGCGATACAGTTAATTATCATATCGGAAAGTATTTTGGAAAATCTGTTTTCAGTCGCGATTATCGTTTTCTGAAAAAGGAACATTTATACAAAACTCAAAATTTTTATGATAAATATGGCGGAAAAACAATCATTTTCGCACGATTTATTCCCATTATCCGAACATTTGCTCCATTTGTAGCCGGGATCGGAAGCATGAGATATTCCAAATTTATGTCGTATAATATTTTTGGAGGATTTGCTTGGGTAGCTTCTTTTCTTTTTGCAGGCTATCTTTTTGGAAACATGAAACAAGTAAAAGACAATTTCACTTTAGTGATTTTTGCAATTATTTTGGTTTCCATTTTACCTCCCATTTTTGAATTTTTAAGACACAAATTTCAAAAGCCTAAAGAGGTTTAGAAGGTAGAGTTTTTATTTGCGAAACGAGTAAGAACAATTGATTAACACTAAGTTTATTTGAAGAAATACATATTGATTTTTTTTCAATTCGTATAAAAAATTAAATAAATAACAATCAAAATATTTTTCTTTAGACCATTCTTTTATTCAAACTATTTCTATAAAATTAAATATAATGAATTGATTACAAAGAAATTAGAACATTTTATTTTCTTATCTCAAATTTTATTATTTAAATTTCCCCATTTAAAAGATATAACAGTTAAACAGAGAATTCTGATTTTTATGGACTTAATTTTCTAAGCCTAACGAAAATAAATTAAGTTTAAATTCTTTTTTATTTTAAAAACAATCTCAAAATATTCTTAATTAAATAAATGTAAGTTTTTAAGGATTATTCGGTTCTGGTCTTCCTATAATTTTCCCTTCCCTAAATAATTTTTCCTCTTTCACTATTCGTTCACGCTCCTCCGCACCTTGCTGTTTATTCAAAAGATTTTTCAATTTTGGTTGGCCAGCATCTACCCAAGCAGTATACCAAAAACTCGCAGTCGCATGAATGGCAGCACGCATTCTCCGCTCCACCATGCCGTTCAATCTTTGGTGGTAGCTAGTTGCAAACTCATCCGAATAATCACGAATCATTTTGCCATTTCTATTCACAAAACTGTACTTTTTATCCGATCCATATTCTGCTGTCAATTCTTTTTCAAATAATAAAACCGAATCTAAAGCATCATTACTCTGCTTAATTATTTTCCACGCTTCCTCCAGCGGATCTTCGATGTAGTAAGGTTTACCTACAAAAAAATCATACGAATCTGCAGCAAACATTTCAGGCAAACGGCTTTCCCAAAAGCCATGAATACCAACTTGGTTCGTCATCTGACCATTATAATTTTCAGTAGTATGCAGCGGAACATGCGCATCGCCAATGTAATGACCCAAATCTGCCGACAAGCGCAAAATCTCCGACGAATCTCTCGCCTTGAAAGCATCCGTAAGTCGGTACATCATTTTTTGAATATGCCAAGGCAAAATTCCATACGCCTTCAAAGTATCCTCCGAATATTTCGCCACCGCATCTTTCCATTTATGCGGAATACTATCAAACGGATTTTTTCCAAAATGATCCGCATCCAAATAATGTCTTGGCGCCTCATCAGGATTTGCATATCGCCGTTTATCAGGATCTACAGCATGTACGGTCACATATTCAATATTACTTTTGTAAAAACCGATCATAGAACTCGGCAACGTGAATACCGCCAAACGGTTTATTTGTTGGTGTGCCCAAAATCCCCAGCCAGATGCCAGTGTCACAAAAAGCACAACAAAAAGCCCTGTTCCCAAAAATTTTTTCATGCTTAAAAGTAAATAAAAAAGGATCATTGAAAAACTGAAATTTAAATTTTAATTTACTGAAAATAGAAGACATCAAATCTTTGCTTTTTAACCATAAATCGTCGATTCACTAGATTTAGACTTTCTCAATCAATTTTATTTTTTTTGGCGTGCCCTCCCAAGCCAAGCAATTAAGAGAATACATCCTAAAAGAAAATTTAAAACCTTCCAATCATTTTCAATAGTTTGGGAAAGGCTTGGCAGGTCAGGCTGTACGCTATATCTTTTTGTTGAAAAAACAAAAAGGATGTCGCTTCCATCCTTCACGCGAGGGAGAGAGGATTGATGCTTTTTCAATGCTCTGAATAAAAATAGTTGTCATTAAAATCAAACCTTTTTCACATTGATAAGAATATATCTTAGCAAAATCAATTTTTGTTCATTACTAATAACATATACTTTCATTTTAAAAACCAAATTATCTTAATAAAAAGATTGTCTTTCATTAAATCAACCTCATTACTTTATTAAAAATTTCTGAAATAAGATAATAAAGTTCAAAAATCAACTAAAGATTAACCTTCATTAAATCAACCTCATTACTTTATTAAAAATTTCTAAAATAAGATAATAAGGTTCAAAAATCAAGGTAGATTTAACATTATGAAGGTAATAAGGTTCAAAAACAAGGTATTTTTTTTATTAAATCATAATAAGTGCTTTAATAAATAATTTAATTTTTACCTAATTGTCTAATTGTAACTCAAATTATTCATTTCTATCCATACTATTTATGGTCAAAATATTTCGGTGTAACTAAATGAATCATTTACCAAACTGACTATGGAAAGATGTTGTAAACGTCTTTTCTATGTTCAACGATTATAAGAACCAAATTTTGCTTTCTTTTTTTTCAAAACCAATTCTATAATCTCCTACTTTAATTCTATAATATGAATTGAAGCCTCTTAATTTTTTAATAGATGATATTTCTTCAATTTTATCTGCTTTTTCAAGTTTTATAATTGCGGATTTAACTCTTTTTAAAACCGATGGTTCCTTTATTTTACTTAGAGATTTGCTAAATGATTTGTCGAATTCAACTATCATTTTTCTTTTAACATCTTCATAATAGACTCTCTCGAAACCAATTCATTTGTTTTTTCAGTGTCCATTTTAGAACCCAAAACAAAATCTTCATATTGTTCCTCATCTAAGCTTATTACGCTTGCTCCAAGTTTTTCAGCAAGTTCCTTTAGCAGTTTATTGCTTTGGCTATCAGCTTTTATAATTATTGCGCTCATACTATTTGAAATTTAATCAAACATAATCAAATAAATTTTCAGTTTAATAGTTCAACACGCCTAACCGATTTCATTTGCAATATTTGCCATTAAAATAAATAGATGTTTAAAATAATCGCTTCCTGCTCCTGGCTTTTCTACCCCGGCAGTGTTACCAAAACTGCAACCCAGAATATCTGGCGGTGTAGCACAGTTTTATTATTATTATTGAGAAGCAATAATTGATAATAGCAATAGCCTCGATAATCCTTATTTGGAGCAACCAACAATTTTTTTTTTGTTTAAATTAATAAAAGCTAACATAGACTTAACAAATTCTTAATCTACCAAACAAAAAAATTATATATTTTTCTTTGACAAGAATCTATAAACTTATACACTCAATAAATTATATATCATGAAAAAGCTAATTTTATTTTATAGATTTTTTGACTTTTCTAGAACAAGTTTTGCTAAAGAATTAGAAAGCAAAAAAGATTTTGATCAAGAATTTACAAAAGAATAGGTAACTCAACCTCAAAACATTATTAGATAGTTCAGATGTTTAGACAACGTTTGATTATAAATTTTTTCCAAAAGTTTCAGATTTGTATAAATTTCTTTTATCTCAACCAAGGATTAATCTAAAAAAGAGTGACCAAACAGTATTTAGAAAAATTCCTCCAGTAGAATAAAAAGTTGATGGTTTTAATTAAAAATGAATATCCTTACTTAAATTCGATGGTCAAGAGATCAATTTTTAGCATTCTATTTCCATTAAAATGTTGATATAAACATTCATTTCAATTTCATTTTGTTAATTAAAAATTATTCTTCTATATTTGCACCTCCAAAAAAAATTGAATTAAAAAATGGCAAATCATAAATCGTCAATCAAAAGAATCAGAAGCAACGCAGCTAAAAGACTACGTAACCGATACCAAGCTAAGACTACAAGAAATGCAGTAAAGCGTTTGAGAGCTGTTACTACTAAGTCAGAAGGTGTAGAATTATTGCCAAAAGTGATTTCAATGATCGATAGATTGGCTAAAAAGAACATTATTCACAAAAACAAAGCTTCTAACAATAAGTCGAAATTGACAAAATTCGTTAGCAAACTTGTTTAATTATACAATCCCATTCAAAAAAAATCCTGATTCGAATAGAATCAGGATTTTTTTTTTGCTTTTTTTGTTTGAATTCTAAATGAATATAGAAAGCCTGAAAAATATTTAACTTAACGATTACGGCTTTATTATCGCAATTTTATTGTCCTTCATAATCACAATTTCTCCGTTTATTTTTCTCTTATCTTCTAAAAGTTTTTGGTAAGATTTTTCTAAACCAAGTAAAATCTTTCTTTTTTGTTCTTGAAAATCAGTTGGTTTCATTTTTATATTTCATTAAATTATTAAACGTATTCTCATTAAAGATTTTGATAGATCTATTTATTTTTTCTGCTATTATTTCATGTTTACCTTCTGA
>JBBQYA010000048.1:0-21502 GCA_038209155.1 Sphingobacteriales bacterium
CAGAAACTTTGCTTAAAGGTTTTTGAATAACCAAACTTAAATCTCTTCCACTATTTAATTGTTTGACATAAATAAAACCATATAATGCTCCTCCCAAATGAGCAATATGTCCACCGGCATTTCCACTTCCTATGCTCAAAAGATCGATTAAAACAGTTACTAGCGCAATATATTTAATTTTTACTGGCCCTATTAGAATAAGAGAAACAGAATAATCGGGAAGTAATGTAGCTGTTCCAACAACTATTGCCATTACACTTGCAGAGGCTCCTAATGCAATTGCAATGGATAAATCAGTTTTGAAAACTGGAAAAATATTAAAGGCAAAAATATATAAAACTGCACCGGTAATACCGCCCAAGATATAAGTGTAATTTAATTTTCTCCCACCTAAATATTCTTCAAATAATTGACCGAAAAAATAAAGCCATAACATATTAAATAAAATATGAAAAAAGGATTTATGGGTAAACATGTAGGTAATTATGGTCCAAGGTTTAAAAATCAAAACCTTTAAATCTGCGGGAACAG
This sequence comes from Sphingobacteriales bacterium, assembly GCA_038209155.1. Taxonomy (GTDB): domain Bacteria; phylum Bacteroidota; class Bacteroidia; order Sphingobacteriales; family Sphingobacteriaceae; genus JBBQYA01. The sequence continues at coordinate 532 of JBBQYA010000048.1, forward strand.
AAAGCTGATTTACCAGCCATTCTCCTGGAAGATTTGTCAATCTAAACAAAAATGCAATAACGCCTAAAATGCTTATAAATAGAAAAACAAATGCGTTGATAGCGATGAAACGGTAGGTTTCTTTCGCTGGGTTTTTCAACATTCTTTTTGCATCGTCAATAAAACTCATACTTCTAAAATTGCCTAAATTGATTTCTGTTCCAAAATTTGATTAATATAAATCCAAATAACATTCCACCTAAATGGGCGAAATGCGCCACATTGTCGCCAGGATTATTTGCGAATCCACTGTACAATTCAAATACGCCATAAAGCATTACAAAGTATTTTGCTTTTAACGGAATGGCGAAAAATATATAAATAATTGAATTTGGAAACAACATTCCGAATGCCAATAAAACTCCAAAAACCGCTCCAGAAGCGCCAACGGTTGGTATATTGTACAGCACAGTTTTCAATTCATTTCCTAAACTAATTGCATTGCTCAGATATTGAGAATTCAATTTATCTGCTCCCCAAGCATCTAAAAGTTCAATAAATTGAGGTTTAAACATACCTGGAACTGCACCTAAAGTGAAGACTTCAAAACTATCATAACTTGGATTAGCCAGAAATAAGGAAAGAGCATTTTCAAAACCACTCAATTGAAAAAAATTAACCATTGTGTGCAGAAATGCTGCACCTAAACCAGTTGCGAAATAATAAATTATGAATCTTTTTGGACCCCAAAAATTTTCTAATGCTGTTCCAAACATCCATAAAGCAAACATATTGGAAAATAAATGTCCAAAACTGCCATGCATAAATAGGTGGGTGAAAAATTGGTAAGGTTTAAAATAATCTGATTTGAAATAATATAAACCCAAATATTGACTTAATTCTGTTTGATTCGTGTTTTTGAAAACATAGGTTAATAGAAACAAAATAAAATTGATGATCAATAAATTTTTTACTACTACTGGCAGATAAGAAAAGCCGGCTGGCTGCTGCATTCCATTCATATTTTTATATTTCTTTAGGCTTTTTCAAATTTTTTCAAAATCTCATCCAATCCAAAAGTAAGTAACAAAGGTTTTGAATCGATGGAAACCGAAGGTAATTTACAAGCGAACAATTCGTCGATAAGTGTTGTCATTTCTGTAGTACTTAAATAAAGCCCAGCTTTAATGGCTGTTTTTTTTGCTAATGATTTTGCCAAATTTTCTCTTTTATCCAATTTTGCGAAAGCTGCGTTTTGTTTAAAATTTTCAATTAAACCTTCAATAATTGCTTTTTCATTTCCAATTGTACTCTCCGCAGGAATTCCGTCGATAATAAATGTGTTTTTCCCAAATTCCCTCAAATCAAAACCAAGCAATTTAAGATCAGGTAAAAGTTCAGTAATTAAAGCAAAATCAACTGGACTTAAATCTATGGTTTGCGGAAATAAACTCTGCTGACTATAAGCTTTTTGAGCGTTTAATTGTTGTAAATATTTTTCAAAAAGTATTCGTTCATGTGCAGCTTGTTGGTCTATTAAAATAAATCCTGTTTTTATTGGACTTATTATCATTCTATTATGCAATTGATAGGGAGATTTTTTTTCTCCAATCCAATCTTCGGCTTCTTTATTTATTGTAGCTAATGCAATTTGTGTAGCTTGAGGTTGATCAAAACTTGTGGAGCCATACGCATAAAAATCAGCTGGTGCATTCCCACTTCCTGAACTAGAATTTTGATTTAAATTAATTCCTTGATTAGCCAAAAATGGATTAAAAGATGAATTCACTTTTATCTGTGGAGCTGCCGGCATATTATTGCTTGAACTTCCACCTTGAGTGAAATTGGCATAAGCCGGATCATTATTGAAATCCAAAGTTGGCGATATATTGTATTTACCTAAGGATTGTCTAACAGAAGATCTGATGATTGCATAAATTGATTTTTCATCATCAAATTTAATGGCGGTTTTAGTCGGATGCACATTAATATCTATTCTTGCAGGATCTATATCTACAAAAAGTACAAAAAATGGGAAAGTATCTAAAGGCAGCATTTCATCAAATGCTCCAGAAACTGCATGTTGCAAATAAGGATCTTTAATAAAACGATTATTCACAAAAAAATACTGTTCACCACGTGTTTTTTTAGCAAATTCTGGTTTACCAATGAATCCTTTAATACTAATGATAGACGTTTCTTCTTCTACAGGAACTAGTTTTTCTTTATAATTATTTCCAAAAAGATGAACAATTCTTTGTTTTAAATTTCCTTGTGGCAAGTGGAAAATCTCATTTCCATCATGATGAAGTGAGAAAAATATTTCAGGATTTGCAAGAGAAATTCTCATAAATTCTTCAATAATATATCTCATTTCTACAGGATCTGATTTTAGAAATGCTCTACGTGCCGGAATATTGTAAAATAAATTTTTGATGCTAATAGAAGTTCCACCAGACCATGCGCAGCTTTCTTGCTTTTTAACTTCTGAACCTTCTATGATTAATAAAGTGCCTAATTCAGTATCTTTTTGAGTGGTTTTCATTTCCACATGAGCAATAGCGGCTATGCTTGCCAATGCTTCGCCACGGAAACCCATCGTACGAATCACAAATAAATCTTCTGCTTTTTTAATTTTGGAAGTAGCATGTCGCTCAAAACTCATGCGTGCATCTGTACCCGACATTCCTTTTCCATTATCAATTACTTGCAGCAAAACCTTACCAGATTCCTTAACAAAAATTTTTATTTCTGTGGCACCAGCATCTATAGAATTTTCTACCAACTCTTTCAGTGCAGAAGCCGGACGCTGTATCACTTCTCCGGCAGCTATCTGATTGGCTACTGAATCTGGAAGAAGTTGAATTATATCTGGCATGAATGGGTTGAGAACTTTAATTTCGTATGTATTTGTTTAGCTTTGAAAACCGTTTTCAAGAGAAATTGAATTTTCTGGAAGATGCAAAATTATTTAAAATTTTTATCAACCATTCATCAAAAGCCGATTTGAGTTTAGGAATATGAAGTATATTTTTTTTATTGTCTCAGTATTTATTTTAGCATTTCCAAAACAGACTGATGCACAATCCACTGGCTCCAATTTATCTAAACCTCTCTGGATCGATTCTGTTTTTAATTCTTTTTCTACCGACGAAAAAATAGGTCAATTATTAATGGTTGCTGCTTATTCTAACCGTGATGCAGCACATAAAGAAGAATTAAGAGAATTAGTTCAAGATTGTAAAGTGGGTGGTTTGATCTTTTTTCAAGGAGGTCCAGTAAGGCAAACCAATTTATTAAATTACTTACAATCGATCAGTAAATTACCACTTTGGATTGGTATTGACGGAGAATGGGGACCTTCCATGAGATTGGATAGTACAATAAAATATCCACGTCAAATGGCATTGGGGGCTATAAAAAATGATTCTATCGTTTATAATTTCGGAAAAGAAGTGGCTCGGCAATGCAAATTATTAGGCATTCATATCAATTTTGCACCCGATGTAGATGTAAACACCAATCCCAAAAATCCAGTTATTAATGATCGATCTTTTGGAGAAATCACCGAAAATGTGAGCAACAAAGGTTTAGCTTACATGAAAGGAATGCAGGATAATGGGGTTTTTGCCAATGCAAAGCACTTTCCTGGACATGGAAATACCGATAAGGATTCTCATTATTCATTGCCAACTGTAAATAGGAGCAGAGCAGAAATGGATTCTGTAGAGTTAATTCCTTTCAAAAAATTAATTGCAGCCAATGTATTTTCTGTAATGGCAGCTCATTTAAATGTACCAGCATTGGATACGAATGCAAAAAGCACTTCATCCATTTCTCCAATGATTGTAAATGGTTTATTGAGAACTGAATTAGGATTTCAAGGAATCGTTTTTACTGATGCATTGAATATGAAAGGTATTAGCAACTTTTATACTTCTGCCGAAATAGGTGTAAAAGCTTTACAAGCTGGAAACGATATTTTACTTTTTCCAAGTTTGGTAGAAGAAACTATTGCTGGAATTAGAACCGCTTTGGATAGTGGAGTTTTGGCTCAAGAATATTTAGATGAAAAAGTTAAAAAGGTTTTAGCGGCTAAATATGATGCTGGATTAAATAATTTTAAAGCTTTACTTACAGAAAACCTTGTAAAGGAATTAAATAATTTTCAAGCAAAACAGATTTTAGAAGAAGTTACCAATGCTTCCATTACTTTGGTTAAAAATGAAATTATTCCATTGCTATATTATGACACTATACGTTTAGCAGCAATTTCTGTCGGGAATAATTTAGAAAACACCTTCCTTACTACCTTAAATAATTATGGTAAAATAGATAAATTTTCCATAACCAAAGAAGCCTCCGAACCAGAATATGATGTCATGTTTCGTACTTTACAAATGTACAATCGCATCATTTTGAGTTTTCAAGGTTTAAATAGATCAGATGCAAAAAACTATGGAATGTCGCTTCAAAGCATAGAATTTGTCAAAAGATTAATCCAAAGCAAAAAAGATTTGGTAGTAGTTGTTTTTGGAAATGCCTACTCCTTACGAAACTTAGAAGGATTAGATAATTTGATTGTTGCCTACGAAGAAAATCAACAAAGTATGGTTTCTGCAGCATCGGCAGTTTTTGGTGGTGAAGCAATGTCTGCAAGTCTTCCAGTTTCGGCATCGGTTTCTTATCCAGCAAAATCGGGTTTTGATCAATTAAAAGAAATTCGATTAGGCTATTCACAACCAGAATCTCAAGGCTTAAACGTTGAAATTTTAAATGAAATAGATAGTATAGCTTTGAAAGCAATTGGAAAGAAAGCTATGCCAGGCTGCCAAATTTTAATTGCTAGAAATAATAAAATTGTTTACCAAAAATCTTTTGGAAACTTCACTTACGATTCTTCTCATCTAGTAGTGAATGCAGATTTGTATGACATAGCTTCTATTACCAAAATTGCAAGTACCACTTTGGCGGCTATGAAACTTTATGAATCCAAAAAATTAGTGTTAAATAAGAAATTGGGATATTATTTATCAGCAGCAAAATCAACGAATAAAAAAAATATTCTTATTTCTGATTTGCTTACTCACCAAGCTGGACTAATTCCTTTTATTCCTTATTGGAAAAAATCATTAAATGGAAACAATTATGATTCCAGCTATTCCGATCAATATTCTATTCGCGTAGCCGAAAAATTGTATCTGAAAAAAGATTATTTAAAAACGATAAAAGAAGAAGTTTACTCTTCAGCCTTGACAGACAAAGGGAAATATGTGTACTCAGATTTGAGTATGTATTTGCTAAAAGATGTAATTGAACATCAAACGAAAAAACCTTTGGATGAGTTTGTCATCAACCAATTTTATCGCCCATTAGGTCTTAGCAAATTGACTTACAATCCTTACCAAACTGCAAATTTAAGCCATGTGGCGCCAACGGAAAATGATACTCTTTTTAGAAAACAAGTTGTAAAAGGCTATGTGCATGATCCAGGAGCAGCCATGCTAGGCGGAATTGCTGGCCATGCTGGTTTGTTTAGCAATGCAAATGATTTGGCAGTTATCATGCAAATGCTTTTGAATAAAGGTTTGTATGGTGGAACTCGATATTTCAAATCAGAAACAGTTGATTTATTTACTTCAAAATTTTCTGATAATAGCAGAAGAGGATTAGGTTTTGATAAACCTTCTGGAACTGGTGCAAATGGAAATACCGCCGAATCTGCTTCTTCTTTTACTTTTGGTCATACCGGTTTCACCGGAACTTGTGCTTGGGCAGATCCAAAAGAGCAGATTGTTTTTATCTTTCTTTCCAATAGAGTGTATCCAGATCCAGCAAATAACCTTTTATCAAAAGAAAATATTCGTACTCAAATTCAACAAAAAATTTACGATTCTATTAAAAAATAAACTAAAATCCCTTATTCTTGTTCCTTTAAAACCCTCCTAAAAACAAAAAATAATTATGAAAACTAAACTTATACTAGCATCAGCAGCTGTTTTATTCTTTACAGCAAAACAATCTTCTGCACAACTTTCTTTAGTAGATTCTTTAGAAGAAATGAAATATCGTAGAGAAATTCTTAGACAAACCGATAAGGCTTACGAAGTAAATATGGATGCTTTGAAAGCGACTATTAAAATTGATGAAATGAAAAAGAAAGCCGAAACTGCAAGCCAAGTGGCAAAAGGTGCATCTGAGGATCAATACAAATCGTCGCAAAATACAAGCACTGGAGATTTAAAGGCTTCAAAAGATGCCAAGAAAACTCAGGTTAAAGCTTCCAAAGCAACAAGCAACGCGGATAAAGCAAATATTGACTATGTAGATCAGGTAAAATCTGCCGAAAAATTGACTTCAGAATCTGCTACTTTAATGGAAAAGCTAAATGTGCTTTCCAAAAAAATCATTTTCGTAAACACGAAATAATTAAAATTTAAAAATGAAAATAGGAATTGTTTGCTATCCAACCTTCGGAGGAAGCGGAGTGGTAGCTACAGAATTAGGAAAAGCACTAGCAGACAAAGGGCATCAAGTTCATTTTATTACCTACAGCCAGCCAGCTAGATTAGATTTTTTTTCTGAGAATCTTTTCTATCATGAGGTTTCTGTTTCCAAATATCCTTTGTTTGATTATCCGCCGTACGAATTGGCCCTTGCCAGCAAAATGGTGGATGTGATTCGCTACGAAAAGTTGGATATTCTACATGTTCACTATGCCATTCCACATGCTTCGGCAGCTTTTATGGCAAAACAAATCCTTGCTTCTTTTGGAATTTATATTCCTGTGATCACCACTTTGCATGGTACCGATATTACTTTGGTAGGCAGAGATGCCACTTATAAACCCGTTGTAACTTTTTCCATCAACCAAAGTGATGGTGTCACTGCCGTTTCTGAGCATTTGAAAAACGATACCTATAATCATTTCGAAATCACAAAAGATATTCGAGTGATTCCAAATTTTGTGGATTTAAATCGCTTTTCGCAAAAAGCAAAAGATCACTTTAAAAAAGCAATTGCACCAGAAGGCGAAAAAATCATTATCCATACTTCCAATTTTAGAAAAGTAAAACGAGTGCCAGATGTGGTATATATTTTTGCCAAAATATTAGAAAAGATTCCTTCCAAACTATTGCTGGTAGGAGATGGGCCAGAAAGAAGCGCAGTGGAGCAACTTTGCCGACAATTAAATTTGGGTCAAAATGTTCGATTTTTGGGTAAGCAAGATGCTGTGGAAGAAATACTTTCGGTGGCAGATCTTTTCGTTATGCCATCCGAAACAGAAAGTTTTGGTTTGGCAGCATTGGAAGCCATGGCATGTCAGATTCCTGTTATTTCTACCAACGAAGGCGGTATTCCAGAATTAAATATTGATGGAGTTACCGGCTACATGAGCAATATCGGTGATATTGACGAAATGGCAACTAACTCCGTTTACATTTTGGAAGATGAAAACCGTCTAGCTAAATTCAAAGAAAACGCGCTAAAAAGAGCCTTAGAGTTCGATATCAGTAACATCACACCGCTTTACGAAAATTACTATTTGGAAGTAATTGAGAAGAGTAAGGTGTTGGTTTAGGGGGAGAGAATGACAAACTGTTTTAGGAGTTAAATAAGAAACTTTATTCTATATTATTTCGTTTTACTTTAATTATATTATATTTGAATTATGAAACAAAATTTGTTTTCTACTCTTGGAAAAAGAAATATAAAATCTGGAAAAATATCTGTTAATAGCCCACTTGGACTACGATTACTTCAAAGTTCAGATTCTAGAAAAATCGTTGCTGCTGTTAGACTTGCTGTAAAAGAAGGAAAACCACAGAATGTGATTTTAGAAGATGAACAATTAGTAAAAGCACTTAAAAAAGATTTGGAAAACGAAAGATAATTTACGGTGGATATAGCGCTTAGTGGGATAATTCTTTTAGTGCTTGTTTTACCCGGTATTTCATTTGCGAAAGGTTATTATTCTCGAGAGTTTTCAAATCAATATTCGGCCGCAGAATTTTATAATCTTACACTCAATACTATAATTCCTAGTATTGTATTTTACTTACTTGCCTTACCTTTAATCTTAATATTTGGTTATACTTATAATTTCGAAACATTATTTGGAATCATAAGTTCAAACGATAATTTGGTTTCCACTTCTATTCGCAGAATAGAGAATCATAAATATGAAATTTTAATCTTTCATATTTTAATTAATTCATTTGCTTTCATAGCTGGTCGACAACTTTATAATATAGTATTAAAAAATTCTTTAGATACCAAGTATGACTTTTTACGATATAAAAATATTTGGCATTATTTAATTACCGCCCGATTTTTAAACTTTAAGCAAAATTCCGAAATTTTACAAACGGATAAAATTGAAGATATTGATTACACCTACATTGATGCTTTAATAACTATCAACGAGAAAACTTTTATTTATACTGGCATTTTGATTGACTATCACCTTGCAAAAGATGGTGGCTTAGACTTACTAATTATTGATAAAGCTCAAAGAAAATTAATTGGTGGCGATCCTGAAGAAATTTATAAAGACATAATCGGAAATTATCTCATTTTAAAATATTCTAACATTATCAATTTGAATTTATCATTTATTCAACTCCAAGAAAATATAGATTCCAATGGCAATATTGTTTCCTTTGACGCTCGAATTATTGAATGAGTATATCAGATTAAGTCCTTTTAAACCAATTGCTGGTTTTCGAAGATTAGTTCATTTAATTTTTACAATTTTAAAAAACTTAAAATATGAAAAAGCTACAAAGATTGACTTTGATTCTATTTGTTTTAGTTTTTAACTCTTGCGATAAAGAGACCATAGAAGAAAATATTACCAAAGATTTTAGAGATCAATACATTGGGAAATATCAAGTTCAGGAAAAAATCAGAAGTTACGGATCTCCTCAATGCGGAATACCTTACAGCAGGGAACGAGACACGATTATTTCGGTATTATATGGGAATACTGACACTACTTTGCAAGTTTTAGGAAGAGAAGTTTGGTTAGATTCAAGTGGATATTTCTCGGCTTACCATTATGGGCTAAGATTATGGAATGATAGTATCTTTTCCTATTTTATGAACGGTGGACTTGGCTGTGGTGAAAATATTACATATGAAGGAAAAAGAATTTCGGATAAACCATAGTATTGGATTGAAATCCTTTTGAATCATAGATAATTTTAATAATCATCAATTAATAGTTTCCCCCAATTCTAATAAGAAAATAATGAACAGATATATAACATTTTTGCTTTTCGGTTTGATTATGCTTTTTAATAAAGTAAGCGGACAGACATTTAAGCAACAATTTAGCGATCTTGTTTCTAAAAACGACACATTAGGTCAACAACAACTTTTAGATAAATGGAATAAAAAAGATAGCAATGATCCAGAACTTTACGTTGCATATTTTAATTACTTCGTGAAAAAGAGTAGAAAAGAAATCATTCGACTCGACAACAACTCAAATGGCAAAGAAGGGTTTCAAATTATGGACAAAGACAGTTCAAAAATAGAACCTGTAGGGTTTATGTCTGTTGACTCTTATTATAATATTGAAGTTTTAAAAGAAGCATTTGACCAAATAGATAAAGGAATTAAAACTCACCCAAACAGACTAGATATGAGATTTGGGAAAATCTATATTCTAGGACAAACCGAAAATTATGAAAACTTCACATCTGAAATTATAAAAACAATTGACAACTCGGCTTTAAACAAAAATCTATGGACTTGGGCAGAAAACAAGCCAGTTGACAGTCCGAAAGATTTTATGCTTAGTTCAATACAAGATTATCAAGTACAACTTTACAATACAGGAAATGATAGTTTTCTTGACAATATGAAACGTATCGCCGAAGCAGTTTTGAAACAGTATCCCGACCATATTGAGAGTTTATCTAATTTGTCGATAGTTTTTATGCTTAAAAAACAATATGATAAAGCATTAGAACCGCTGTTGGAAGCACAAAAGCTCGACCCAAAAGATGTCATTGTTTTAGGTAATATTGCACAAGCATATAAACTTAAGGGTGATAAAACAAATGCAATCAAATATTATAAACTGACAAATAAATACGGAGACGATCAAGAAAAAAAATATTCAAAAGCTCAACTTATCGAACTCAAAAAAAAATAGATAATTTGCATAATTATTAACTAATACCTTTGAGTTATTCTAGAATAGTTATTAGTCATTAATTTGATGCTTATTTTTTTCACGCAAGGCTTTTAGCTCTTAACAAAATAATTTTAACTCTGCACACAATGCTATTTGCTTTGCACACAATGTTATTTACTTCAAATGCAAGGTTATTAAGTTCATGAATTAATTTTTTTATTATCGAATACCCGCTATTTTTACAATCACAAAAAAAGGCAGAAGTTATATTCTGCTTTTTTTTATTTTCTTAATAAATCCGATTCCGCCCAATCCTCCATCACTTCCTATGCAGATGTTTCAGATTAATCACTTCCTGTTCAGTAAGTAATCTACATCTTCCTCTTGGCAAATCTTTTTTCGTTAATCCTGCATAAAAAACCCGATCCAAACCAATTACTTCATAGCCAAAGTGCTCAAACATTCTTCGAACAATTCTATTTTTTCCGCTATGGATTTCCACTCCAATTTCGGTTTTGCTTTCGCCAATATAACTTACCGCATCTGGTTTCACCAATCCATCTTCCAATTCCACACCTTCCATTAAAGATTCTAAATCAACTTTTCGCAGGTTTTTATCCAGTTTTACCTGATATATTTTACTAATCAAATTTTTCGGATGCGAAAGTTTCATTGCCAAATCTCCATCATTGGTAAGCAACAAAAGTCCTGTTGTATTTCTATCCAATCTCCCAACCGGATAAATTCGCTCGCGAGTTGTTGTTTTCACCAAATCCATCACCGTTCTTCTTTCTTGCGGATCATCTGTCGTCGTGATATAGTCTTTTGGTTTATTCATAATCACGTAAACCAATTTCTCCGATTTCAATAATTGACCATTGAACCTAACCTTATCTTCTGGCTTAATCATGTGACCCAAAGTGGTTATAATCTCATCATTCACCATCACTTCGCCAGCTTCTATCAATTGATCTGCTTTTCTCCGAGAAGCAATTCCAGCGTTTGACAAAAATTTATTCAACCTCATTCCATCCGATTTTACCTTTCTTGGTGTAGACGTATTTGGTCTATCAGCACTATATTCTTTCCGTTCCCCATATTCCTTTTTTGCATAGGATTTGGTATAAGGAATTTCTATAGCTTCATCTTTTCCTCTTGAATAAGGCTTTCTTTTAGGATCAGTTGCGCCCTCTGAACTTGCTTTTCCGCGGTTGTATGGAACTCTTTTTACTTCTTTATCCCCATCTGCACCTGCTTTAGCTTTGTTGAACGCTTTTAATTTCCCTTCGTCACTAGCTCTAAATTCCTTGTTTTTAGAAAAAGATCTTTTCTTGTAATCCGAAGTTGGAACCTTGTTTTCTTTATTTTCTAAATAGCTTTTCTTCTTTATTTCTGTCCCAGCATCGTCATCCGATCGGGTTTTGTAAACTCTTTTTGGCTTATCGTCTGCATATTCTCCTTCTTTATTTTTAGAAAAAGATCTCTTTTTAAAGTCAGTATCAAATTCAGAATCCGATTTGCGTCTAGATATTGGCTTTTCCTCTTCTTTTGCTTTGGATTTATAAACCGATTTTGCTCTTGTGTTTTTTGGCACAAAATCACTTGATCTCGCTGAATCAGATTTTTCTCTTGAAACTGAGCTTTTATAATCAGGCTTATTTCCTACTTCCTCAGTGGTTTCTGTTTTTTTCTTAAATGATTTGGGTAAAAGTTTTATTTCCTCTTTTACTCTTCTTGGTTTTTTATCCGCCAATCCAGCATCTCTTTCTTTGGTATAATTAGTAAGATTACTTTTTGGATTTTCCGAATAGAAATCATTGGCAGTTGATTTTCTCGAATAACTAGGTTTTTCTTTTACTTTTCTTTCAAAAGGAACTTTCTCTTTTTTGTATTTATCAAAAGCACCTTTCTCTTTGGGCTTATTATCATAATCCACTTTTTCAAAAGATGATTTACTTCCAGTTTTGCGCTCCGGTTTTTCTCTTTCAACTTTACCTTTAGAAAAAGGAGATTTTGCGCTTTTTTCAGGTTTATCTGCTCGCTTAAAATCACTTTTTGGTGCAGATTTTTTAAATTCTCTAGCTGGAGATTCCCTTTTTTCTGATTTTTTTACAGAATTTTTTCGGGCTGGTTTTGGGTCTGAAAATTTTTTTGCCATGTTTCGTTTCGATTTGCAAAAGTATTGTATTAAAGCTCAGAAACAGAATTTTTTGCTTTGGTATAGTTATTGGCTATGTGCAAATCTGTTATCCATTTTGTATGGGTAGGAAAGCAGTTTTGAAGACCATTTTTCATAACTTGCTATAAATTAAGCAAATAAATTCCTATCTTTGCGGAATATTAATTATTATTTAATGAAAAAGACGCTCTTATCTCTCACCGGAACGTTACTATTGTTAATAATTTTAAAATTATTTACATACAGTACGAATGCTCCAACCGCTCGATTTAGCAATGATTATTCCGATAGTACCAAAGTTTACCCTATTCAAATTCCTGCCGATTTGCTTTTTGCTGGCGAGCAGGTTCCCCTTTCAGATATAGAAGTTTATGAACGCATGGATCGTGAACTTTTAGTGAATAATTATTGGCAATCCAATACTTTATTGATGCACAAAAGAGCCAATCGCTGGTTTCCTGTCATCGAGCCTATCTTGAAAAAGTATGGAATTCCTAACGATTTCAAATATATTCCTTTAGTAGAAACCGGAATGATGAATTTGATCTCTCCAGCAGGAGCCACTGGTTTTTGGCAATTCATGGAACCCACTGGTTTGCAATATGGTTTAGAAATAAACAAAGAAGTGGACGAACGCTATGATGTTGAGAAATCCACGATAGCTGCTTGCAAAATGTTTAGATCCAATTATAAAGATTTAGGAAACTGGACATTGGTTGCTGCTGCATACAACATGGGAATCAATGGTTTAATGACCCAAATGACTAAACAAAAGCAACGAAACTATTATGATCTTTTGTTGAATGCAGAAACCTCTCGTTATGTTTTTAGATTGGTAGCCATCAAAGAAATCATTTCTAAACCAAGAGTATACGGTTATTTTTTCAAAAAAGCAGACCTCTATTATAACATTCCAGTTTCTAGAGTGAAAGTAGATTCTAGTATTTCAAACCTAGCAGATTTTGCTTTGGCGAATAATATTTCCTACAAAACTTTAAAGAATTTCAATCCTTGGATGCGTGATTCTTTTTTGTCGAATACTAAAAAGAAAGTGTATTTAGTTCAAATACCAAAAGCTAATTTCGAGAATGCAAGTCCCTACGGTGCAACATCTTCCGTTTCAAAAAATGTAAATTCTAATGTGTTTACTGAGGTAATTAAAGATAGTATTCAAACAGAAAAAATTGAATTAGAATATATTTTAAAAGATGAAGAAGATTTAGATTTTGTTTCCAAAAGATATAACGTAAGCATTGAGGAATTAAAAAATTGGAACAAATTAAAGGATTTGACTGTTGCAAATGGACAGAAAATAATAATATTCGTTCCGCAACCTGAGTAAAAAGATTCCATTACTTTTGCGGCGTAAATTCAGAAAATGAGTGTAAAAAGTAGCAAGAGTAAGCAAATTCAAAAAGTAGAAGTTTTCGGTGCCCGAGTCCACAATCTAAAAAATATAGATGTTTCTTTTCCACGCAACCAACTGGTAGTCATTACTGGTTTGAGTGGTAGCGGAAAATCTTCTTTAGCTTTTGATACCATTTACGCCGAAGGGCAAAGAAGGTATATGGAAACCCTAAGTGCTTATTCAAGGCAATTTATGGGAAATCTGGAGCGTCCAGATGTGGATAAAATCGCTGGATTAAGTCCAGTAATTGCCATTGAGCAAAAAACCACTTCCAAAAATCCGAGGTCTACTGTAGGTACCATTACAGAAATTTATGATTTTATGCGTTTGCTTTTCGCAAGAATTGCCGATGCCTATTCCTATAATACTGGGGAGTTGATGATCAAAATGTCGGAAGATCAGATTTTCAATACCGTTCTCGAAAAATTTGATGGAAAACTAATTAGCGTTCTTGCTCCAGTTGTGAAAGGTAGAAAAGGGCACTATCGCGAACTTTTTGAACAAATAAGAAAGCAGGGTTTTCTGAAAGTAAGAGTAGATGGAGCATTGGTAGAAATTACTGCCAAAATGCAAGTCGATAGATACAAAATTCACGATATAGAAGTAGTGGTTGATTCTATAGAGGTAAATGAAAAAAATAAAAAACGTTTAAAAGATTCTTTACAAGCATCCATGAAACAATCCAGAGGGATTATAAAAATTCTGGATCATGATGCCGAAGGAATGCCAGCTTACAATTATTCTAAATTTTTGATGTGCCCCAGCACTGGAATTTCTTATGATGAACCTCAACCCAATACCTTTTCTTTCAATTCACCGTATGGCTCTTGCGAGAAATGCGATGGTCTTGGTTACGTTTCAGAAATTGATATTAATGCCTTAATTCCAGACAATTCGTTAAGCATAAACGATGGTGCAATTGCACCTTTAGGAAAACAAAGAGAAACTTGGGTCTTTCAATTATTAAAAGCATTAGCCAAAAAATTTGAATTTTCTTTAAGTACTCCAGTTTCCAAATTAAGTCCAGAAGCCATTGAAATCATTCTTTATGGTGCTCAAGAAAAACTTGCAGTTGCTGTAGAATACAACCAATGGAATGTTTCCAATTATAATGTATCCTTTGAAGGAATTATAAAAGTAATCGAAGACATGAAACCTGGTAGGGCAGGAGGTGGAGAATATTCCGAAGATTTAGACGAATACCGCAAAATGATACAATGCGATGTTTGCAAAGGAGCACGATTGAAAAAGGAATCTTTGTTTTTTAAAATTGCCGACAAAAACATCCATGAACTTTCCATTATGGATATTTCTGTTCTTAGAGATTGGTTTGAGGGGGTAGAAGAAACATTAAACGAACGGAAAAATATCATTGCCAAAGGGATTTTAAAAGAAATTCGATCTAGAATTGGGTTTTTATTGGATGTTGGTTTAGAATATTTAACCCTCGATAGATCCTCAAAGTCCCTCTCTGGAGGAGAAGCGCAAAGAATTCGTTTAGCTACTCAAATTGGTTCTCAATTAGTGAATGTACTCTACATTTTGGATGAGCCAAGCATTGGACTTCACCAGCGCGATAATGAAAAATTAATTTCCGCACTCCAAAATTTACGAGACATAGGAAATTCTGTTTTGGTAGTGGAGCACGACAAAGACATGATTTTGCAAGCAGATTATGTAATTGATATGGGTCCAGCAGCTGGCGAACATGGAGGAGAAGTAGTCGCCAGCGGAACCGCAGAAGAGTTGATGACTTTCAAAACCCTGACAACTGATTATATCGCAGAAAGAAAATCCATAGAAATACCTACGAAAAGAAGAAAAGGGAGTGGAAAAAATTTGATTTTAAAACATGCCGAAGGAAATAATCTTAAAAAAGTAACTGCAAATTTCCCATTGGGAACTTTTATAAGTGTTACTGGAGTGTCTGGAAGTGGAAAATCTACCTTAATAGCTGAAACTTTATATCCTATTCTCAATCAATATTTCTATCATTCTAAGAAAAAACCTATGCCTTACAAATCAATTGATGGTTTGAAAGAAATTGATAAAGTAATAGAAATAGATCAAAGTGCAATTGGACGAACACCCAGATCAAATCCAGCAACCTACACCAGTGTGTTTTCAGATATTAGAAATTTATATGTAAATCTTCCAGAATCTAAAATTAGAGGATATAAGCCGGGCAGATTTTCCTTCAATGTAAAAGGTGGCAGATGCGAAAATTGTGAAGGAGCAGGTTTGAAAGTGATTGAAATGAATTTTCTACCCGATGTGCAGGTCAATTGTGAAGTTTGCAATGGTAAAAGATACAATAGAGAAACATTAGAGGTACGCTACAAAGGAAAATCGATTAGTGATGTATTGGACATGAGTATAGAAGATGCCGTTCCATTTTTCGAAAATATACCATCCATTCATCGCAAGATTAGCACCCTGCAAGATGTTGGTTTGGGATATATTACCTTAGGCCAATCATCGGTTACCCTTTCAGGTGGTGAGGCACAGCGAGTGAAACTAGCTACCGAACTAAGTAAAAAAGATACCGGAAAAACCTTTTACATCCTCGACGAACCAACTACCGGACTCCATTTCGAAGACATAAATGTACTGCTTGGAGTCTTAAACAAATTGGTCGACAAAGGCAATACCGTTTTGGTGATCGAACATAATTTAGATGTAATCAAAGTATCAGATTATGTAATAGATTTAGGCCCAGAAGGAGGCAAAAAAGGCGGAACCATTCTTTTCCAAGGCACCCCAGAAGATTTATGTTTAATCAAAGGAAACCATACCGGACGGTTTTTAATAAAAGAACTAAACGTGAAAGAAGTGAAAAAATTGGGTAAGAAGATTAAGGTTGGGGTGGAATGATATTGTGGAGAGGTTTAAAACTTTGCAGGTAAATAGTTGGAATTTGATATATAGAACTTATTTATTAATAAAAATTGTACAAAGATTTATATTTCTTAAAAATTAGATATTACTAATATTTCAATTGGACTTATTTCTTTTCTTACTAACAATGCGTAGGTTAAATTATCTTTGTATGATTATAAACGATATTTAATTTTAACAAAAATTGAATTTTTAAATTTATATTTTTCGGAAGCAAATTCACCTATTTTAAATTAACTACAAAACCTATGTTCCAAGGTATTTACGAAGAATTAGTTACAAAGTTAGTTACTCAAAAAATCAATTCGCTTAACAAAGATGCTTATTACATAAATAAAGCACCCATTGATAAAGAAGAGGCTTCAAGTATTTTATCACAGCATTTATCACGAACAATTAAACAAGCATTAGAATATTTAAAGGGTGAAAATCAAATTGAACAACAGATTGATATTGCCAATAAGATTATTGTTTTTTTAAAGGAAGAGCTAAATAAAAAGGAGCTTTCAAATGAAATAATTGAATTGGAAGGCGAATTGTTAAAGGCAGTCTTTACAAGAGTTGATGCACACTTCTCCAATTTTGATTTACATTTAAAAGAGATTACTCCTTACACGAGACTTACTCATAGTGAATTATTTACCGGAGGAAACGCAGGCTTATCGCTCGAAAGTGAATTGAGAAAGGAAATTTTATCTTCCGATAGAATTGATTTACTCGTTTCATTTATAAAATTCAAAGGCATTATTATTCTAGAAAGAGAGCTTAAAGAATTTACAAATCGAGGTGGCAAACTAAGAGTAATTACAACCACATATATGGGTGCTTCTGATTACAAAGCAATTCTACTTTTATCCAAGTTAAAGAATACTGAGGTGAAAATCTCTTATAATACAGGTAATGAAAGACTTCATGCTAAAGCCTATTTGTTCTTTAGAAATACAGAATTTCATACTGGATATATTGGTTCATCCAATTTTTCTCGCTCTGCACTTACGGATGGTTTAGAATGGAATATTAAAATCACAACAAAAGAAGTAAGCCACATTATTGACAAATTTCAAAAAACGTTTGACTCTTATTGGCTAAGTGACGATTTTGAAATATTTCATGATGATATTCATAAAGAAAAACTTATTACTTCTTTAAATCAAGGTAAAAACTCAAAGACCACCGATATAAATTTTTCATTTTTTGAAATCAAACCTTTTCCATTTCAATCCGAGATATTGGAAAAACTAGAAGTAGAAAGAACTATTCACGCACGTAACAGAAATTTAATAGTTGCGGCAACAGGAACTGGAAAAACTGTGATTTCAGCTTTTGATTTTAAGAGGTTCAAAAAGGAAAATAAATCTTATAAACTTTTATTTTTAGCCCACAGAAAGGAAATCTTACAACAATCATTGTCAGTTTATCGTGGAATTTTAAAGGATAATAATTTTGGTGAATTGTGGGTAGATGGATCAATTCCATCAAGCTACGAATATGTTTTTGCATCAGTACAAACTATTAATAATAGGTTAAATGAAATAGGTCTTTCGCAAGAATATTTTGATTACATTGTTATAGATGAATGCCATCACCTTACAGCTAATTCTTATCGTACAATAATCAATTGGTTTAAACCAAAGGTTTTACTTGGTCTAACAGCGACACCTGAAAGAATGGATGGTGGTGATATTCAAGAAGATTTTCACAATAGAATTGCTGCTGAAATTAGATTACCTGAAGCCTTAAACAGAAAATTGCTTTGCCCTTTTCAATATTTTGGAATAACAGATAGTATTGATTTATCAGAAATTGGGTGGGAACGTGGCAGATACATTATAAGTGAATTGACAAATATTTACACAGCTAATGACAGAAGAGTCCGAGAAATTATTGATGCTTTAAATAACTATACAAAAGATATCCAAGATGTCAGGGCAATATGTTTTTGTGTATCAATAGAGCATGCTAAATTTATGGCTGAAAAGTTTTTAATGGCTGGTCTCAAAGCGGATTATTTAACGAGTGCCAATAACCAAAATCGAGAAACAGTTCGACAAATGTTATTAAGAAAAGAAATCAATTTTTTATTTGTGGTTGATATATTCAATGAGGGTGTCGATATTCCTGAAATTGATACAGTTTTATTTCTGAGACCTACAGAAAGTTTGACAATTTTTCTCCAACAATTGGGTAGAGGATTGAGACTATCAGATGATAAAGATTGTTTAACAGTCTTAGACTTTGTTGGAAATGCAAGGCCAGAATATAATTTTGAAAATAAATTTAGAGCACTTATAGGCAAAACAGCCACGACAGTTTTTAAAGAAATTGAAGATAATTTTCCTCATTTGCCATTAGGATGTTCTATAGTTTTAGAAAAAAAGGCCAAAGAAAGTATTTTAGAAAACATCAAATTAGCAACATCATTCAACCGAAACCAACTTATTCAAAAAATTAAAAACTTTAAGCATCAAACTACCCTTCCACTAAATCTTAAAAATTTTATTGAATTTAATAATATTCCAATTCAATTCATTTTTAAAAAAGGCAGTTGGAAACGTCTTTGTCAATTAGCCGAGGTAATAGAGTATTTTGATGATATTAATGAAAAAGAAATTATTTCAGCAATTAACTATAAGTGGCTATCTATAAGTTCTACAAGCTATTTTCAATTTATTTTGACTTTAGCAAAAAAAGGGTTTAGTCTTGAAGGATTCAATTTCAGCGAAGAAGAGAAATCAATGCTTCTAATGCTACATTATGATATTTGGAAAGTTGCAGGTGGTTTTAAATCTATTGAAGAAAGTATTGAGGAAATTGGAAAGAATAAGATACTTGTAGATGAAATTATTGAAGTGCTTGAACTTTTAATTGATATAATTGACTTTAAAGAACTGGATATTATTTTGCCATATCATCAACCTTTAAAAATTCATTCTAGATATACAAGAGATCAAATTTTGGTAGCATTTGGTATAAGCACATTTGAAATAAAATCATCCAATAGAGAAGGAAGTGCTGAAAACAGGAGACTTAGTACTGAGTTGCTTTTTATAAATCTAATAAAATCGGAAGAAAATTTCTCGCCTACAACTATGTATGATGACTATGCGATAAATGAATTTTTATTTCATTGGCAAAGTCAAAATTCAGCGGGACCAGAAACTCCAAAAGGTTTATCATATTTAAACCATCAAGAAAATAAAAAGAGAATAATATTATTTGTAAGAGAAAAAGCAAAAGATGAATATGGAAATACTATGGGATATGTTTTTGTTGGTGAAGGAAATTTAAAAGAGCATAATGGGTCTAAACCAATGAATATTAAATGGGAATTAAACGAACCAATGCCTCATTATCTTTGGAAAGATGCAGCTAAATTAAGAACTGGATAAGTTTACGTTTATTTTCCCCCAAACCCAAACCAACCTAAATTCCCCATAACTCCCTAATAAACCGCTACTTACAAACTCAATTTCTCGATTCCAAATAAAAACATAGCACATTTACAGTTTAACAATCACCATTAACTCTGCCTCAATGACAGTTTACAGCTTAACAATCACCATTTGCTCTGCATCAATGTCAGTTTGCTGCTTAACAATTGCCATTTACTCCTTAACAATTACAGCTTAAATCCTGAACTTTAATTAAAATAGGGTAATACAAGGAAACTAGGTTTGGAAAACTAAAAACTGAATTCCTTAAATTGCAGTGTACAATTAAATCTACTCCATTTTGGATTTATTCTTCCACCGCTGAGTTTAAATGTAAAAGCAAATCTTATACGTAAGTTGTTGGTATTTAGAAATTAGAATAATTCCTTCCATCACTAGTTCATTTTCCTAAAATACCTTCAACTTCACAATTCCAAATCTAAAGTTATTAGATGTGGATTTTCCCTTAGACCTTGATTCTAATATTATTTATTATGTGCCATTTTATGCTTTTTCTAAAAGCTCGAATAATTTACCGCCGTTTTTGATGATGCCGGATTTTGGTCAGTAATTAATAAACCATCTGTAACCACTTAAGAAGCCCAAACTTCTTTTTTAAAATATATACCACCCTTGTTTTTTAATTTATCTTCCAGTAAAAAAGGTACTACCTAGGTTAGCATAACGGCTTCTTTTTCGGTATTTGTAAAGCCCTTTACTTTTTGGACTTTTAATAAGAGTAGATTTTTAAACTCTTTGTTTAGAATTTAATTTTGATTCCATAGAATGTTCACAATGATTTCGTTTTTTCTTCCCAAAAATTGATAAGGTGCATTATAACCTAAAAAACGAAAGTTTCCCAAATACACAATCCCATTTGCCTTCAATGCACTTTCTAATTGGATAGTGTACTTTTTAATATCCTCATC
>JBBQYA010000049.1:0-21228 GCA_038209155.1 Sphingobacteriales bacterium
TCTTTATTCATTTAATACTAAGTCTTTAGATGCAATAGGAAGTGAGACACCAGGAGGCAAATCCAAAACAGGTTTATCACTTCCGAAAATACCCCCATCATCATCGTCATCATCATCATTTTTTCCCTTATCATCTTTTAAAACATCTTTAATAATTTTATAAATAATAAAAACATTCAAAACTATAAAGGGGATATATAGCAGATGAGATATGATGAAATCTAGCATGTGAATAGCAACCTTTGTATTTAATTAATTATTTAATGCATTATTAACTAATTTGTAATACAGTTGTTTGAGTACCCAGTGGTTAAATTAAATCGGTTTATTAAAGTGTTATTAAAAAATAATTGAAATACCTAAAAACTGTATTTGTAAATACTACAACCATTTTAGAATGCATGGTTTTGATGACAATCAAATAGCCTTTTTGTGTAAAAAACCTTTTTTTACTTAACTGAAAATGTCATTATAACCTTCTTGCCCAATAGGGTCATCCTGAAAAAATAGTAAAAATTAAAGTTTATTTTTGCGAGAAAAGGAATGATTAAAGCTAAAAAAAGACGAAAATTAAAGAATATTTAAATGAAAATTTGTTTGTAGCCGATAGAGCTAATTACAAAATTGTAAATTTTAAACCAATATAGTTAAAATTCTAAACCGATCATCTACTCCAGAAGCAGTTCTTAAATTAATTCATATCAAATGATTAATTGCACTTATCACAGTTTATAAAGTATTTTTTTGAAAAACAGTTCTTCTGATCTTGAAACTTTTTTAAGAATAAATAGAATCATTTACAAAACGCATGGCAATAGCGATTATAAAAGTTTTAAAAAAAGAAGATTAAATTCAATTTCGTTCTAAAAATCTATAAGCTATGATAAAGTGATTTTAGCGAGGATGAAAAAACAATCGTTACAAATTTGCTTTCCACATTGCCCAAATTCTATCATCCCTTGTTGATAGCCAATGATGAAAAATTGTTGAATGAAATGTTGAGTATTAGAGAAGAAAAGGGATGAGTTCCTACATTTCAAATGCTCAAAATCAGGAACTATAACATCGTTAACCTATTCTTGATTAAGAAATATTGAATTTTATGTTTACAAACTTTAATTAAAATATCAAAAAACCCTACCCTATTTAACTTTTGCAAATCGCTCTTCCATCACTTTTTCTAGTGCAAACATTTCATTTCGCAATCTGGCAGCATCCAAAAACTCCATATCTTTTGCAGCTTGCATCATTTGTTTTTTGGTAGAATCAATGCTTTTTTGCAATTCTGGTTTAGTCATGTATTGCACTATCGGATCTGCTGCAATAGTAATATCTTCTTGCTCAACATAGGCCTTTTGTACTCCACCTCTAAAATCCATTACTGAAGTTTGCTCAATAATTTCAGCTTTGGTTTTGCCTACCGTCATTGGGATTATGTTGTGATCTAAATTATATTGTATTTGTTTTTCGCGTCTCCTATCTGTTTCATCAATCGTTCTTCGCATGCTATCAGTAATTTTATCGGCATACATAATTACTTTTCCTTCCGAATTTCTAGCTGCTCTTCCAATCGTTTGAATTAAAGATCGATCTGAACGTAAAAAACCTTCTTTGTCTGCGTCCAAAATTGCAACCAACGAAACTTCTGGCAAATCTAAGCCTTCTCTTAGCAAATTAATTCCAATTAAAACATCAAATTCACCTAATCTTAATCCACGTAAAATCTCAACTCTTTCTAATGTTTTTACTTCTGAATGGATATATCTGGCTTTAATATTTAGCCTTGCCATGTATTTAGATAATTCTTCTGCCATTCTTTTGGTCAAAGTTGTCACCAAAATTCTAAATCCTTTTTTAATAGTTAAATCTATTTCATCCAATAAATCATCCACCTGATTCACCACTGGCCTAATTTCTATAATTGGATCTAATAATCCTGTTGGACGAATTACCTGTTCAACAATAATTCCATCACTTTTTTCAAGCTCATAATCGCCTGGAGTAGCACTCACATATACAATTTGATTGCTTAAACTTTCGAATTCACTAAAATTTAAAGGTCTATTATCTAATGCAGATGGCAATCTGAAGCCATATTCTACTAAAGATAATTTTCTAGAACGATCTCCACCATACATCGCTCTTATTTGAGGAACTGAAACATGGCTTTCGTCTATCACTAATAAATAATCATCGGGAAAATAATCTAGCAAACAGAAAGGTCTAGTTCCTGGTTTTCGACCGTCAAAAAATCGGGAATAGTTTTCTATACCTGAACAATAGCCCAATTCGCGCATCATTTCTAAATCGTAATTCACTCTTTCTTCTAATCTTTTGGCTTCTAAAAAACGTTTATCTTCTACAAATTGATCTTTTCTTGCCATCAATTCTTCTTGAATGGCAAAAATGGCTTTCAGAGTTCTATCTTTTGGCGCTACATACAAATTTGCTGGAAAAATAGCCGCGTGATCCATTTTTTCTGTTGTTTTTCCAGTATCTGGTTCTATCACAGTTATCTCCTCTATTTCGTCCCCAAAAAATGTAACGCGGTAAGCGAAATCTGCATATGCAAGAAAAATATCTACTGTGTCGCCTTTTACTCTAAACGTTCCTCGTTTAAATTCTACAGTGGTTCTACTGTATAAAATTTCTACCAACCTATGTAAAAACGCGTTTCGAGAAACTTTTTGTTTTACTTGAATTCGTACAATATTATCTGCAAAATCTGCTGGATTTCCCATTCCATAAATGCAGGAGACAGAAGAAACTACAATTACATCTCGCCTTCCAGACATTAAAGCTGAGGAAGTTCTTAACCTAAGTTTTTCTATTTCTTCATTTATTTTTAAATCTTTTTCAATATAAGTATTGGAAGATGCAATGAAAGCTTCTGGCTGATAATAATCATAATACGAAACAAAATAATTGACAGCATTCTCCGGAAAAAATTGCTTAAATTCTCCATATAATTGAGCAGCCAACGTTTTATTAT
Source organism: Sphingobacteriales bacterium (assembly GCA_038209155.1). GTDB lineage: Bacteria > Bacteroidota > Bacteroidia > Sphingobacteriales > Sphingobacteriaceae > JBBQYA01. The sequence continues at coordinate 2,993 of JBBQYA010000049.1, forward strand.
GACTTAAAATCAGAGTAGGTCTTTGAACCTGCTGAATTACATTGGCAACAGTGAATGTTTTTCCAGAGCCCGTAACTCCAAGCAAAGTTTGAAAATTATCGCCTCTATTCAATCCTTCAACTAATTGTTTAATTGCGGTGGGCTGATCGCCAGTTGGTTTGTATTCTGATGTTAATTTAAAATTCATTTTATGGTTTATAACCAGAAATTCTTAAGATTTTTTCGGCGTCTTTCTCAGCCATTAATTGTGCCAACGATACTTCTGGGGCATTTTCCATATATTTTCGTACGATCTGCCAACCTGTCCAAACTCCAAGTAAAGGAGAAGAATCTTTGTCTAACCCAGAAGTAAAAGGGGCATCATCCAGAAATTTATTGATTTTTAATTTATCACTAGAAAACAATAATTTGTTAGCTATAAAATTCGCCCAAATGTCCTTTTCATAAGTCTTACACCATTCCATTTGTTTGGAAGTAAACCCGATTTTTAAAGAATCTTCTGTTTCTGGTAAAACTTTATCCAAAAAATAATGAACTTTTCCTTCATAAATCATTCGTGATAGCAATTGACTTTCGTTTGGATTTTCTTCAAATCTAAATTTTACAAAACCTTTCATTGCAGTTGGAACCATTGCAGATTGATGAAGATTTTTAATAATAAATTGCGGAAATCCAGCCGAAGGATAATACCGATAATCTCTTCCCAAAAACATATCTAAACCCAAAGCCAAAATGGTATCAGTGTTTACAATCGCATTATTAAATCCAGAAACAAAGGTGATAATTTGAGGAATATTTGCTTTAGGAAAATAATATCTCACTCGTTTAAAGGATTCTGTTAACTCACTTTCATAGGTTTTAAAATCTATAAATGCGGAATCACAATCTTTTTTTAGCGTATTAATATCTTTATTACCAACAAAATCCTTTAAATTTTTTAGATAAGTGCTATCCTCAGTTCTACCCAAACGAACAATGTTTTCTACAAAAAGTCGGTAGAACTCTGGATATTCACGTTCTAGTTTTTTAGATTCTGGATTAAAATTTATTGGGCTAATGCTAAATAAATCCGTTTCAAATCTTTTTACTTTCAAGTTGATTTTAATATGGCTTACATCGGCACTGCTTTTGTTTTTGAAACAGCCAGAAAGTGTAAAACTTAAAATGATTAGAAAATATATTATTAAAAAATCTTTTCTTTGGTTTTGAGTAGAGCGCATGAAAATAAAACTATTTGTAAAAATAAAAATTCAATACTTATATAGCTAAAATTTAAAAAATAAAAATCTCATGAAAAAAAACACACTTCTTTTATTCGCCATTTTTTCCTTATCCATCATTCAATCAAAAGCTCAAGACTTTTATTTAGGATTCAGGGCAGATCCAAATATTGGTTTTTTTCAATCTGATGATAAAAGATTTAAAAGCGATGGATCTAAAATTGGATTCAATTTTGGATTAATTGCCGATTATAAATTAACGGATAACTATCTGTTTGGAACTGGTTTAACCATAAATTCAATGGGCGGTAAATTTATTAATACAGAATCTGCATCTGTTACTAGAAGCGAATATTCATTACGATATTTAGAAATTCCCCTTACCTTAAAATTAAGAACTAATGAAATTGGATATTCTAAATATTTTGGGCAATTCGGATTAACAACAGGTGTAAATGTACGTGCAAGATCAAAAGGAGAAGTGAATACAGCAGGTGTTATTACCGCATTTGACAATATTGATGTCACCAAAGATATCAACATTTTGCGTTTAGGTTTATTAATTGGGGGCGGAATAGAGTATTCTCTGGGAGGCAGGACTTCACTTATCGGTGGTTTGAGTTACAATAATGGTTTAACAGATATTACCGATCAAAAAGATTTCAAAGTAGTAAATTCCTACGTAGCTTTGAACTTAGGAATTGTATTTTAAAAATCTTCTATGAAAATTGCCTTAGCGCAACTTAATTATCACATTGGCAATTTTTCTTCTAATAAAAACAAAATAATAGAAGCCATAAATTCTGCTAAAGCAAATCAAACAGACCTGATAGTTTTTGCAGAATTAGCGGTTTGTGGCTATCCACCAAGAGATTACTTAGATTTCAATGAGTTTGTAAACGAATGTGAGTTTACTGTTCTTGAAATTGCAACTCACTGTGAAGGAATAGCTTGCATACTGGGTTCGCCAACCATTAATTCTGAACCTAAAGGAAAAAATCTTTTTAATTCTGCTTACTTTTTAAAAAATGGAAAAGTAGAAAAGATTATTAGTAAAACCTTACTTCCAACGTATGATATTTTTGATGAATATCGATATTTTGAACCTAACCAAAAGTTTGATTTAATTGAATTAAATGGATTTAGAATAGCATTAACCATTTGTGAAGATCTTTGGAATTCGGAAGTTGATCCAATGTATTTGAAATCTCCTATGGATGAATTAATAAAATTTCATCCAGATTTTATGATCAATATAGCTGCTTCGCCCTTTGATTATAAACATTCGGATTCTAGGTATTTGGTTTTAAATACTAATTGTAAAAAATACAATCTGCCGTTGTTTTATGTAAATCAGATAGGTGCTCAAACGGAATTAATTTTTGATGGTGGAAGTTTGGCTTTGGATTCCGAAGGAAATATTATCAAAGAAATGAGTTATTTCAAAGAGGATTTGAGCTATTTCTCTCTTGAAAAATTAGCTGATAAAGTGGCTGTGAAATCTGAATTGCCTTGGAAACCGAGTTCCGAAATTTCTGATATTGAACAGATTTATAATGCTTTAATTTTAGGAATACAAGATTATTTTCAAAAATCTGGATTTTCAAAAGCCATTTTAGGACTTTCTGGAGGAATAGATTCTGCAGTGGTTTTGGCATTAGCTGTACTCGCTTTAGGAAAAGAAAATGTATTAGCCGTAATGTTGCCTTCTAAATATTCATCAGATCATTCCATTTCAGATGCCGAAGAATTAGTTCAAAATTTAGGATGCAAATCCAAATTAATTCCCATTGCAGATGTTGTTGAGCAATTTGAAAATACCTTGAAAAATGACTTTTCAGGATTAGAACAAGGAATTGCAGAAGAAAATATTCAATCGAGAAGTAGAGCAGTCCTTTTAATGGCTTTATCAAATAAGTTAGGGCATATTTTATTAAATACTTCCAATAAAAGCGAAGCTGCAGTTGGTTATGGAACTTTGTACGGTGATATGTGCGGTGGCATTTCTATACTTGCAGATTTATATAAAACCCAAGTGTATGAGTTAGCTAATTTTATCAATAAGGGATCGGAAATAATTCCGATAAATAGTATAATTAAGCCTCCTAGTGCGGAATTAAAACCCGGACAGAAAGATTCTGATTCTCTCCCAGATTACGCAATTCTAGATCAAATTCTTTTTCAATATATAGAATTAAGACAAACCACAAGCGATATTGTAGATTTAGGTTTTGATGAAAACGTAGTTAAAAGAATTATTAAATTAGTTTACACAAGCGAATACAAACGTCATCAAACTCCTCCAATTTTGAGAATATCTCCCAAAGCATTCGGAATGGGCAGAAAAATGCCAATAGTAGGCACTTGGAAATGGTAAGTAATTTCTAAGAAAAAATAAGGCTTTATTTTCCGATAATTTTATACAATTGATCTAAATCTGGAGTTAAAATTATTTCTGTTCTTCTATTTTTTGCTCTTGCGGTTGCAGTCTTTGCTTTTTCTATTGGTAAATATTCTCCCCTACCAGATGCAATAATTTTTTCTGGACTTATTTTAGAATTCTGTTGAATAATTCTAACAATAGAAGTTGCTCTTAGCACACTTAAATCCCAATTATCTTTGTAGGTTGTTCCACCCAAAACATCTACATCATCTGTATGGCCTTCTATTAATACCGTAATATTTTTCTGATTTTCCAATGCTTTTCCCAATTTTTTCAAGGCATCTGCACCTTTAGCATCCACTGTTATGCTTCCTGTTTTAAATAAAAGTTGTTCTTCTAATGAAACATAAACTTTTCCATCTTTAACTGTCACAGATAGGTCTTTTCCAGTAAATCCAGTAAGAGCGTTTGCAACATTTGCTCTTAGTTTTTTAACATTTTCATCTCGCTCTTTCAATTCGGCTTCCAATTCTATTAATTTTTTCTCTCTAGCTTCCAAATCAGAATTTAATTCGGACACTTTCAATTGAGTGGCATTATAATCATTCTGCTTCTTTTCTAAATCTGCACTTGCTTTTTTCAATTCTTCTAAAAGTTTATTATTTTCTGTAGAAGTGTTTTTAAGCATTTTCTCATTATTTTCTCTTAATAAATCATAGGAAGAAACGGCTTGTTTGTATTGATCTTTTGTAGCTCTTAAAGCTTTTCCTAAATTTAAGGTGTCATCTTCTAAAGCTTTTATCGATTTTTTTTGAGTGTCTATTTCTCCAGAAGCATCTCCAGTTTGCTTTTTTTGCGAATCCAATTGTTTAGTTAATGCTTCATTTTGAGTTCTCAAATAATTGGAAGTAGCCACTTCGTCGTCTAATTTTCTTTTGGTCACACAGGATACTGTGAACAATACAGCTATAAAAAGCAAGGATTTAAAAATAATCTTCATCATGTAGCGGGAATAAATTTTTTGTAAATAGATCTTAATATTAAAATAAATAAAATAATAGCGGCAAATATAGAAGCAAGTTTCGGAATCCAATCACCATATTCTACATAAAATGTGATTTCATCATTCAAATTTAAATTTGCTGATAAAGTAGTTTGTGTCCACCATTTAGATTCTGCCATCACCTCTCCTCGTTGATTTATGAAACTACTTATGCCTGTATTAGCACATCTGGCAATACTTCTTCTTGTTTCTATTGCTCTTAATTTTGCGTAAAGCGCATGTTGCTTATGTCCAGATGTATTTCCCCACCAGCCATCGTTTGTAATAATAAATAAAACTTGGGCACCATTTTTAACATATTCTGCAACGTATTCTCCATAAATAGACTCGTAGCAAATAATAGGTGCTACACCAATTCCGGCTTGCGAAAAAAACACCGTTGGATTTTTGTCTTTTCCTAAACTTCCCATGCTTCCACCTAAATTAATTGCTAACGGCTCCAAAAATTTCAAAGCATTTGGGTAAGGCATTTGTTCCACTCCAGGAACTAATTTTGATTTATGATAAATTTGTGTCCCAGATGAATTTTCGATAAAAATAGCTGTATTAAAAACATCATAGTACTCTTCTGACTCTTCATATTTTCTAGCAGTGCTGGTTTCTTTCGTTGAATAGCTTTTAAAAGTATTGGCACCAGTTAGTAAATTTCCATTTTTATAAGGCAACAAAAAATCTTTGGCAGAATTAATAAAAAAATCTTTTTGAATACCAACCTCATCTATATTTTGAGGAATAGCTGTTTCTGGCCAAATAAAAAATTCTGTATCTGGTTTTCCTGCTTTTTTTGATAATGCGATTAACTTTTCTAATTGTTGAGTGGGTGTCATACTTCCAAATTTTTCTCCATACGGATCTATATTTGGCTGCACAATTACTACACTGGTTGTATTTTCTTTTTCTAGATATTGATCAAAAATAGTTAATGAAAATAAAATAGGTATTAAAACTAAAAAAATAATTTGAACGGTAGGAGCTATTAATCGCAAATAAGATTTACTACTTTCTATATTAGAATTAGATTCTTTAAATTTAATCCACAATTGAAATGCGATAACATTTATAATTAAAACCCATAAGCTTCCACCATAAACTCCTGTGTATTCATACCACTGAATCCAAGTATGATAATTGGCAAATCCATTTCCTAAAGTAAGCCAAGGGAAGTTTAAATCCCAATTTGCATGCAAATACTCATAAGCAAGCCATAGAAAAACAAAGGCCGTTAAAGCACTTTTTAAACCAACAATTTTTTTTATTCTATGATAGAAAACAAATGTCATCGTCATTAATAATGAACCTAGTAGAATTGCTACAATAGCACCAAATAAAGAAGCATTATAAATCCAATAAATAGTTAAAGAATTAAATATAAAAAATGCAATAAATGCATGTCTAAAAACAGTAGCTGTTTGATCTTTTAAATCAGAATCTGCAATGTTTTTTTCCATAATAAAAAGTGGAACCAGAGCAATAAAAAGAAATGGAGCCAAAGGTAATGGAGGCCATGCAATACATAAAAGTAAACCCGCAATGACGGGTAAATACAAATTTTTATCTAGGCTAATTTTCATCTATCTAATTACGATCTAAACCTGTATGAACACAAATAACAATTTCTCCTTTTACTGTTTTACTTTCGAAATATACTTTCAAATCTGCTGCCGTTCCTCTTTTTGTTTCTTCAAAAACTTTTGATATTTCTCTGGAAACAGACACCAAACTACTCTCTGGAAAATACAAAATAATCTCCTCTAAAAATTTTACTAAACGATGTGGAGATTCATAAAATATAATGGTTCGAGATTCTAGAGCCAATAATTTAAAACGTGTTTGCCTACCCTTTTTGACTGGAAGAAAACCTTCAAAAACAAATTTATCGCATGGAAAACCAGAATTTACCAAAGCAGGAACAAATGCAGTAGCACCGGGTAAACAGTCAATAATAATATTAAATTTTAAAACTTCTCTTATTAATAAAAAACCTGGGTCAGAAATTCCCGGTGTGCCAGCATCGGTAATTAATGCAATATTGCTACCCATCAACAAAAATTTTACAATTTCTTTAAGCGATTGATGCTCATTGTGTTGATGATGTGCTAAAACTCTATTTTCTATTTGGAAATGCTTTAATAAAACGCCACTTGTTCGAGTATCTTCTGCTAAAATTATATCTACTTCTTTTAGAATACGAATGGCTCGTAAGGTTATATCTTCTAAATTTCCAATGGGTGTGGGTACTAAATACAACTTACCTGCAACTGGATTTGACATCTTAAAAATTAGAATAGTGTATAAGAAGAATAAGTTGAAAGGTACAAAATAAGTGCTTAATTACTTTTTAATTCCATAATATAGAATTCTCCTTCTCTATTCATTTCATTATTGATATAAGGTTTTAGCTTTTGATTATTATGCAAAGTACTATCGTTACTTATTAAATATTTGGCTCCTCTTCTTATAAAGTTTTCGATTATAATTTCGCCTTTTTTAATTCTAAATAATGAATCAGAATTTTCAAATCCAAAGCCTTTTTGTTTTAAAAAATAAAAATATATGCATCCAGAAATATCAGGCCCAACTATACATAGCTGCTTTTCTGGAATATTACTAATTAATTGATTGACCTGTTTTTCGTTATAAAGTTCGATAGGAACACCTGTACTACCTAAATATCTTGGTGGAATAATTCTTAATGCTGCTAGTATAGGTTGTAGCGTTAATAATGTCAAAACCACCCATCTAAATTTAGTTTCGTATAATTTTAAACCTCCATATCCAGCAATTAAAAACAAAAGAATAAGAAAAGGAATTAGGTAATACGTGTGATATATCATCTGCTCTAATTCGATAAAATAGTAAATTAATAAGCCGCAGAACCAACCTAGAAAGGGCAGAAAAAGAACATTTTTATGGGTTTTATTTTTAATAAAGAAATAGATTCCAATTGCCACCAAAACCGTTGTAGAATAACCTAATAGCAGCTCGGGAAAGTTTCTTAATAAATTTTTTCCAATTGTATTGATAGCAATAAAAATATCATTAGACGGTCGAAATACTAAACCGAAGTCTTCTAGACCAGAAGATAAAATTAATTGAGAAGCATAATAATACCACGAAAGTGTAATACCAACAGAAATAAAAGCAAAGACCGCCAATAATATAATTTTTGTTTTATTTAATTCTTTTGATCTGAGGACAAAAACAGCAATAGGAAAACCAATAGCTAAAAACTGGATTTTTGTTAAACCGGCTAGGGTTGTAAAAAACAGTGCTAGAAAAAATGATAAATAGTCATCGCTTTTAAACCACTTTAAAAAATAATATAATCCCCATACTGAACTTGCTAACGCCAAAATATCTGGTAAGGCAGCTATTCCAAAATAAAATAATTCTGGACTCCAAGTATAAGAGAATGCAGAAATGGCAGCAGCAACTGGTGATTTAAATAAAAACAATGTAAGCAAATACATTCCGAAAACACCTGTAAAAGAAATAAGTAAAGCGGTAACTCTATGAACCCAATCGTGCTCGCCAAATAAATGATAAAAACAGGCAACTAAATATTCATACGATGGGAATTGCATACCGGTAACCCCATCTGAATCCAATCTTCTATCTACCCTAGGTCTAAGAATATTCATGTCTTCTAAATAAAAATTTCTTGCCACTGCAAGCGTATTACATTGCCTCCAAACATGAATACTTCTGGGTGGCATATTTAAAAAAGGAAGGTGAAGAAGAAAACTTAAACTAAAACAAAAGGCTAAAACGATCTTTTTTTGTTGAATTATAGAAGAAAAATATTTCATATTTACACCGTAAAACTAAATAAAATACCTTATAAATAGCTTTTTACAATAATGAAAGAGGAAATAAATCAATTTGAGAACTACAGAATCAAAAATTACCTTTGTGATCAATTTTCAATTTTAACAATAGAAAAAAATTCATGCTTCAGGTAAACTATATCCGCGAAAACAAAGAGGAAGTTCTAAACAGATTACAAATCAAAAATTTCAAACAGCCTGAATTAGTTCATCAGGTAATAGAATTAGATGATTTGAGAAAACATACTCAGTCTCAATTAGACTCAACACTTGAAAAAGCCAAAAATCTTGCAACACAGATTGGAGCATTCATGAAATCTGGAAATAAACAAGAAGCAGAAAATTTAAAAATTGAAAACGTTCAACTAAAAGAATTTGCTAAAACATTTAGTGATAAATTAGATGAAATTGAATTGGAATTAAAAAATATGCTTTATTTAATTCCAAATATACCGTCTGTAAAAGTACCTAATGGTTTTGGAGCTGATGATAATGAAATAGTTTTAAGCCATGGAAATATACCTTCCTTATATTCAGGTGCAACTCCGCATTGGGAACTCGCAACAAAATATAATTTAATTGATTTTGAATTAGGAAATAAAATTACAGGAGCTGGGTTTCCAGTTTATAAAGGTAAGGGCGCAAAATTACAAAGAGCATTGATCAACTTTTTTTTAGCAGAAGCAGAAAAAGAAGGATATGAGGAAGTGCAGCCACCCATTTTAGTAAATGAAGCTTCTGGGTATGGTACAGGCCAATTACCAGATAAAGAAGGGCAAATGTACTTTGTAGGAATAGATAATTTATACCTTATTCCTACAGCGGAAGTTCCTATTACTAATCTGTATAGAGATGTGATTTTAAAGGAAGAAGAAATGCCAATTAAAAATGCTGGATACACTCCATGTTTTAGAAGAGAAGCAGGTTCTTATGGAGCTCATGTTCGTGGTTTGAATCGATTGCATCAATTTGATAAAGTTGAAATAGTACAGGTTGTACATCCTGAAAGTTCTTATGAAATTTTGGAAAAGATGAGTTTATATGTTCAATCCTTATTGCAAAAATTGGAATTACCTTACAGAGTTTTACGATTATGCGGTGGCGATATGAGTTTTGCTTCTGCACTTACTTATGACATGGAAGTTTACAGTGCTGCTCAAGAAAAGTGGTTAGAAGTTAGTTCAGTTTCAAATTTTGAATCATTTCAAGCAAACAGATTAAAACTTAGATACAAAAACAAAGAGGGTAAAAATAATTTATGTCATACATTAAATGGCAGTGCTTTGGCTTTACCTAGAATTGTAGCTTCCTTATTAGAAAACAATCAAACTTCAGAAGGTATTTTAATTCCGAAGGCTTTGCAACCATATACTGGTTTTACAATTATATCCTAAATAAATTAAACTTAAAGATGGTTTGTATCTAATATTACAAACCATCTTTTTTAAAAATCGAGTTTACTTTGCTTTTTATCTTTTAAGATTTTCTTTTTTATTACCAGTTTAGGAGAGTTGTTAGTGTGTTTTTCGATGATTCGCTCACCTTCCTCTTTTACTATTTTTCTTTTTCTAAATCCCCAAACAATATCGCTTGCATATTTTCTAGTTTGTTCTACATCCACAATCGGAAATGGATAATCTTTTCCGATCTCAACATTGTACAGGGTTTGTTCAATGCTGCTCAATTTCCAAGGTTCATGGATTAATTCTGCTGGAATTAAAGATAATTCTGGAACCCATTGTTTTATAAATAATCCTTCGGGATCATGATCTTCAGAATTTTTAATTGGATTGTAAATTCTTATCGTATTTACACCTGTAACACCCGCTTGCATTTGTATTTGCGGGTAATGTATTCCAGGTTCATAATCCAAAAATTGTCGAGCTAAAAAATGCTTTAATTCTCTCCAATCTTGAAATAAATTAAAAGTGAAAAAAGAAACAATCATAGCACGCATTCTAAAATTAATATAGCCAGTACTAATCAAACATCTAATACAAGCATCCACAAGAGGTATACCCGTTTTTCCAAGCTCCCAAGCTTTAATAAATAAATCATTTCTGGGTTTAATTAATTCATCATATCCTCTATTTATATTTTCAAATTCCATCCTACATTCGTTTTCAAATTTTTGCATGAAGTGGCAATGCCAATGTAGTCTCGATGTAAAATTTGAAATCGCCCTTTTATTTTCAGAATCAGAATAGTGTTGAAGTGTAAATTGATAAACCATTCGCATACTGATGTTTCCATAAGCTAAGTAAGGCGAAAGTCTACTGCATGACTTTCTACTTAACAAAGGTTTTGAAATATTTTTGCTATAATTTACATGACGAACTTTTGCAAATGTTTCCATGTATTTCCAAGCCAATGTTTCACCCCCTTGTTGAAAGTTTTTATCTTGAATGGTAAATTCCTTTGGGATTTCTTTTCCTTTTAATAATTCAAATAAACTTAATTCAAGATTTAAAATATTCCAATTTTCTTCTTCCACAAATTTTGGAAATTCTTTCATTTTCTGTTCCCATTCCTGTTGCCAATTTTTACGAGATTTCAAATTCCTAACCACTCCGTGCAACTGGTATTCTTCCCATTTTATTTTATGATCCTTGCAAAATAAATGGATCTTTTTATCTCTTTGATAAGTTAAATTGTTTCCAATTTCTTGGTGCGAAAAAACGGTTTTTATTTGATAAGTTTTTTGCAGTTCATTGAAAACAAAAGAAGCTTCCTGATGAAAAATAAATAGTTGTGAATTCAAATCTTTAAGTTTCAATTGCATATCCATTAATGATTGGTAAACAAAACGCCAATGTCGAACATCACTGTCTGGATATGCTATGATGGATGGTTCAAAAAAGTAAATTAATAAAATTGGTAGTGAATCCTTTTGAGCGTAAAATAACGGCTCATGATCTGTAAAACGAAGATCTCTTTTAAACCATACAATATTTATTAATTGTTTTTGATTTTCAATTATAGAATTCATATTAATTTTAAGCACCTATTTCGAATGAAATCAAATTAAGATACTTAATAAAAAGCAAGAAAAAGATTTTATGTTTTAAAAAATGATTAGTTCTTAAGAATAAAATATTTTATATTATTTAATTTTTTTTTCTTTAATTATTCTAAAGTAAAAATAGTTTATTTTAGAAATTTATAATACACCTTTTATTGAGTTAAGTTTTTTATGAAACCGTTATTTTTCTTTTCTCTCCTATCCATTATGATTTTAAAACCTACAATTTCAGTTTCTCAACTAGAAAATTATCCAATTTATGAAGGAAGTGATTTAGGGTTAACTTTAAACGGTGAGAAAACAGCAATAAAAGTATATGCTCCAAAAGCAATAGAGGTAATTATCAGTTTTTATAAATCTGGAATTGGATCTGATAAAATAAATGAATCTAATTTATCTAAAAGTGTAAATGGGACATGGGTATTTAATTCAAACGAAAATTTAATCGGATTATACTATACATTAAAAGTAAATATAAATAATAAATGGAGTGATGAGGTTTGTGATCCTTATGCAAAAATGGTTGGTATTAATGGCAAAAGAGCATATTTTGGAGATATTAATCAAAGCAATCCTTCAGGTTGGGAAAAGGATAAATCACCTTCTATTAAAAATTCACATGAATCCATAATTTATGAATTACAAATTAGAGATTTTTCTACAGCTGCTAATTCAGGAATTAAAAACAAAGGTAAATTTTTAGCTTTCACAGAAATTAATACCAAAACCCCTGATGGATACTCAACTGGAATTTCTTATTTAAAAGAATTGGGGGTAACGCATATTCATATCTTACCATTTTTTGATTTTAAATCTATAGACGAAAGCAATTCAGAAAATAAATATAATTGGGGTTATGATCCATTAAATTATAATGTGCCAGAAGGATCATTTTCAACTAATGCAAATGATCCATTTGTCAGAATTAATGAAGCAAAACAGATGATTAAAAGCTTGCATGATAATGGATTAAGAATAGTAATGGATGTTGTTTATAATCATACCGGAAATACTGAAAATTCAAATTTTAATCAGCTTGTACCTAATTATTATTATAGACTTAAACCAGACGGGAGTTTTAGTGATGCAGCAGCTTGTGGAAATGAAACAGCATCCGAAAAACCCATGATGCAAAAATTTATCATAGAATCACTTGTTTTTTGGGTAAATGAATATCATATAGATGGTTTCAGATTTGATTTAATGGGAATTCATGATATAGAAACCATGAACAAAATTTCTGACACTTTACACAAAATAAAGCCTGATATTCTTTTATATGGAGAAGGTTGGACGGCAAAAGAAAGTCCTCTTCCAAGTAATGAGAGAGCATTAAAAGAGAATACATTAAGTCTAAACAAAATTTCTGTTTTCAGCGATGAGTTTAGAGATGGAATAAAAGGTAAATGGAACGAGCCAACATCGAAAGGCTTTGTTTCAGGTAATTTTTCAGAAATTGAAAGTGTGAAATTTGGAATTGTAGGAGCAGTGAATCATCCGCAGATTGATTATAACAAAGTGAATTACAGCAAAAAAGCTTGGGCAAAAGAAGCAAGTCAATGTATTGCTTATGTTTCCTGCCATGATGATTTAACTTTGTTTGATAAAATTAATTTAGCAAATCCAAAAGCTGAAATAAAGATAATCCAGAAAATGAATCGTTTATCTAATACGATAGTTCTCACCTCTCAAGGCATTCCTTTTATACATGCAGGTGCAGAATTTTTCACTACAAAAAATGGAAACCATAATTCATATAATGCAGGCGATGCAACTAATCAGTTAAATTGGGACAGAAGAAAAGAATATGCAGATGAGGTAAATTTTTATAAAGAATTAATTCAATTAAAGAAAACCTATAATGAGTTTAACCTGAATGATGAATTTATAATTAAAGAAAGAATCAAGTTTTTAGAAAACATGCCCGAAGGTATTATTGCCTACAGCATTGAGGCAGAAAACAAAAATTATAAAAGACTAATCATTTATATTAACGCAAGAAATATTCCTTTTGAAATTAAAAATAAAAATTACAAAGAAATTTTTAACTGCCAAGGAACGATAAAAGAAAACGATAAGATTAAAAATTATTTTGTCGACTCTTATTCTGCATCTGTTTTTATGGAATATTAAATTACATTACTTTCCACAAAGAATTTAAATAGTAATCTTCTTTATCTAAAAAATTATTTTGTATTTCAAAACCACATTTTTTTGCCAAATCAGAGATCATCGAAATAGTAAATTTTTGAGAAACCTCTGTTTGCATCGCTTCCCATTTATTGAAATGAATCGTTTCATCGCTGCTGCTAAAACGGATAGTTTGTTCCTTTTTACTTATTAAAAAACTTTTTGTTTCTCCATTTTGTGGGTTGTAAGTTGGATAATGTAAAAAATTATTTACGTTAAAATCTGCTCCACAATCTTGATTTATTCTACATAATAAATTTAAGTTAAAGCTGCTAGTTATGCCACTTATATCATTATAAGCTGAAAGTATTTTATTGGGATCTTTCATAAGATCAAAACCAATTAATAAATAATCATTCTTATTCAACGAATCATGCAAATCTTTTAAAAATTCTATCATTTCTGAATTTTTAAAATTTCCAATATTGGAACCTAAAAACAATACTAATTTGGTTTTACCTATAGTATCTTTTATTAATTTTAAGGTTTCAAAATATTCACCCTCAATAGCTTGTACATTCAAATTAGGAAAATTCACATTTAAATCATTTTCTAATTTATGAATTGCATTGGCAGAAATATCAATAGGTGTGTAGGTAAAAGCTAGTTTTTTTTCAATAAAACTCTTTAATAAAATTTTAGTTTTAAATCCGTCGCCAGCCCCAAGATCAATTAGTTGAATTTCAGAATTTAACTCATCAAATATTTTAGCAATTAATGCCGAATTATTTTCTAGAATTCTATATTCTGCTCTAGTTAAATAATACTCATCCAATTTCATAATTTGTTGAAAAATCTCATCTCCTTTTTCATCGTAAAAATATTTAGATGATAAAAATTTAGGGTTTGATTTTAAACCTATCCATATATCATTTAAAAATATTTTACTAAAATCTTCTATAATTTCTTTTTGTTCCATTACATGTTTTTTGCTAATCTAATTCCAGAAAATTGCCATTGTTTGTTAGTTGGGAAAAAATTTCGATAAGTAGTTCGAATATGCGATTTTGGTGTTGCACAGGATCCACCTCTAAGTACCATTTGATTGATCATAAATTTCCCATTATATTCCCCTATTGCACCCTCTGCTTGATAATAATTTGGATAAGGTAAATATGCACTGTTTGTCCACTCCCAAACATCTCCAAGAAATCCGTACTTATTTTCATTATTAAACTCAGGATAAAATTTTTTTGATTCTGCAAAATTTGAATTATCAGAAAGTATTGGAGAATATTTTTTGCAAGCAATTTCCCATTCGAATTCTGTAGGAAGCCTACATTTGTTCCACCTTGCAAAAGCATCTGCTTCAAAAAAACTTACATGAGAAACTGGCTCATTCAACTTAATTTTTCGCAAACCTAAAAGTGTATAATAAAACCATTCTCCATTTATTTCATGCCAATACAATGGCGAGCTAATTTTTGAAGATTTCACCCATTCCCAACCTTCAGAAAGCCAATATTTAAAATTCTGGTATCCTCCATCTTTTATGAAAATTAAATATTCTTCGTTGCTGATAGTTCTATTTGCAATCTTAAAGGCAGGTTGAAATACTTTATGATTAGCCTTTTCATTATCAAATGAAAAGGAACTATTATCATGACCGATCAAATAAATACCTTCCTCAATATCCAAAAAAGATAATTTATTCAGATAAGAAGCCTCGGTTTTTTCTGTTTTGTGATAAGCAGGGAAAATAGGATTATTACCTAATATATATTTAATATCTGTTATTAATAATTCTTGATGTTGTTGTTCATGATTCAATCCTAACTCAAAAATTTCAATAAATTCATCATCATGATTTTCCATTTCTGATAACAAAACCAAAATTTCTTTATCTACATATTCACGATATTTATAAATATCATCCGTGGTAGGTCTTGTTATGTTTCCACGATCGGTTCGCACGCTTCTAGCTCCTAAACTTTCATAATAACTATTGAAGAAAAAAGCATATTCTGAATTAAAAACGATATAATTTTTTTTATAAGTAGAAAGAATAAATTGTTCAAAAAACCATGTCAAATGTCCTAAATGCCATTTTGGAGGACTTACATCTTCTATTGGTTGTACCACATAATCTTCTTTTTCTAAAGGCATACAGATATCTATGCTAAATTTGCGGATAGCACAATATTTTTCAGCAAGGGTTTTTTCAATTGGCATTTGAATTTTATTTAGACAAAAATTACAATTTTTATTCCTAAAAGATTTAAAATTGAATTAGATCTTAGAATTTATAAAACTTTTATTTCTAATTTCAGTTTTTGAAACGTATGAGTAATTTAAAACCAGAAAAAACAGGATATCAAGGTTCGGCGGCTTTATCTCCAATCCCAATGACTGTGAGTTCTCCCGTAATAAAAGCCGAAGATAAAGGTAAAATACGGACAGTAGCAGTACAATCTATGCATTTGCAAGCAAATCAGCAAGTGGAAATGCTAAGAAAACAAGCTGAGTTAATAGTAAAACAAGTAAGTGAAATTGAGGAACGGGTGAAAATTTCAGAAATGATTTATTTAGCAGATATGACGTTTGTTCCGGTCATAAATTCTATTTATCATTTGTATGAAAGAAAAAATGGTCGTGTTTTAAGTTTAATTTCGCCACAAGAGTGGGGAAAAAAAATACCATTTATAGCTTTTGTGGCAACTGTTAGACTTTTAGCTGACCATACCTGGGATGTTATTGCTAAAGCTCAACCAAGCCATTAAATCTGGATAGATAAATTGATAGTTTAATTCCTTTTGTACTTTATCTCCATTAATTAATTTAAATTCATTTTTAGTTTCAGAAAAATCGGGTTTTTCTAAACCAATTAATTCCGCTGCTTTTGAATAAAAATCTTTTTTTGTTGGATGATCCAGTGCACAAGCATTAAAAATAGAATTCCATTTTTTTTCCTGAATTAACTTTAATATAATACCACAAACGTCTTCTCCGCAAATTAAATTTACGGGGGCTAATCCATTTGCTATATTTTTTCTTCCTGCAAAAAACTTTCCAGGATATCGTCCTTTTCCAATTAATCCAGCCGGTCGTATAATAGAATATTTATTTTTTATTTGACTGGTTATCAATTGTTCGGATAAAATAATAGAACTTGAATTTCTTGATATTCCAGTAGTTGCACTAGTTTCAAATTTTTCATTATTATCATCTGCATATACAGAAGTAGAGCTAATGAAAACGATGTGTACATTGTTTTTAATTATTTTTAAAATAGAATTTATTGCGTCATGGTACAAATATTTACCATTAAAAGAGGAAGGACTTATAGCAATGATTAAAATATCAGTATTAAAAAATAACTCGTATTGCTGAATAGGTTTCAAATTAGTTAATAAAACTTTTTCAGCAGGAATACCAATTTTTTCTAATTCTTGACATCCAGCATCACTCGTTCTACTTCCTTTAACTTGATATCCAGCTTGAATAAAAATTTGAGCCATTTGCACACCTAACCATCCACATCCTAAAATTGATATTTTTTGCATTTGCCTTCTTAAAATTTTATACAAAGTAAGGTAAATATTAACGGCATTTTAATTGATTTATCGTATTAAATTAAAAAAAAATAAAATGATAATTAGAAAAAACATTTACATGATTGCTGTAATATCCGCTGTCATCATATCTAGTTTTACCCAATGTAAATCTTTAAATAACAGACAAAAAGGTACAGCAATAGGTGCTGGAGCAGGAGGAACCATAGGTGCAGTTATCGGAAAACAAAGTGGAAACACTGCTTTAGGTGCAATAATCGGTGGAGCAATTGGAGGAACAGCTGGAGCATTAGTGGGCAATTATATGGACAAACAAGCTGCTGAATTACAAAGAGATTTGAAAGGCGCAACAGTTACTAGAGTAGGAGAAGGTATTAAAATAACCTTTGATTCTGGAATTCTTTTCGATATAAATAAATCTGAATTAAAGTCTGCGGCACAAACTAATATTACAAATTTGGCAACCGTGCTAAAGAAATACGACGATACAGAAATATTAATTGAAGGTCATACTGATGCCTCTGGATCCGAGGAGTTAAATCAAAATTTATCAGTCATGAGAGCAAAATCTGTAAAATCTTATGCTTCCAATCTAGGAGTTGCGAGTTCTAGAATGAGTAATGTTGGATATGGTGAGTCACAACCTATTGCTGATAATTCTTCAGCGGATGGAGCGGCACAAAACAGAAGAGTAGAAATTGCAATTATGGCTAATGATAAATTAAAAAGAGCGGCTAAAAAAGGGCAGATTGGAAATTAATAAAATTATCATCCTAAATATATGAGTAGATCCCGAGTTGAAAAATTCGGGATTTTTTATGCTTTGTAGTTTTGTATAAAATTAATAGAGGAAGTAATATCATTAGTCAAAACTCGATCTTTTTGTACAAAAGGCACATGTTTTACAAATTCAACCAATAAAGCTTCTAGTTTAGAACCGGTTTTTAAAGGTCTTTTAAAAGCAATTGCTTGAGAAGCAGTAAATAATTCTATCGCAAGTATTTTTTCTAAATTATTAA
>JBBQYA010000050.1:0-21209 GCA_038209155.1 Sphingobacteriales bacterium
TATTCGCCTTATTGCGACCAATGCTTTCGGATGTAAAGACACTGCTTTCAATACAGTAAAAGTTTTTCCAAATCCTACAGCAAATTTCACTGTCAATAAAACTGCTGGCTGCCAACCGCTGGAAATAATCTTTCAAAATAATTCCTTAGCTGCGACCTCCGTTCTATGGAGTTTTGGAGACGGAAGCACTTCTACTTCTATGGCCTCACTGATTAGCCACACTTATTCCCATTCAATAAATGTGGCTCAGAATTTTACCGTTAAATTAATTGTAACCTCTGCTGGGGGCTGTAAGGATAGCTCTTCCAGAGTTATAAGAGTATTTCCAAAAGTTAAAGCATTGTTTAATAGTGATAGTGTAGGTTGCTCACCATTATTGATAAGTTTTTCTAATCAATCTACGGCTGGAAGTTCTAACTTTTGGAATTTCGGTAATGGTTTTATTAGTGCAGCTACAAATCCTAAACATACTTTTATTAATAATGGAACCGTAGATAGCATTTATCAAGTAAGTTTAATAGTCACTAATTCTAGTGGTTGCCGTGATACAACTTATAAAAATATTGTTGTTCATCCAAATCCAAGTATCAGCTTTAGTCTTGATGCTGTAGCAGGTTGCCAACCTTTCGGTGTTACTATTACGAATAATACAATTGGTGCAACTAGCTATTTTTGGGATTTTGGTGATGGAACTACCAGTACCACAACATCTCCTGTATTCAATCATGTTTATATTCACAATTCTACAAGTCCTTTAAATTTTACCATTAAACTAACGGCAACTTCTGCTTTTGGTTGTGTAAAAAATAGTTCTCAGGTGGTAACTGTTTATCCTAAGGTGGTAGCTGCTTACACAAGCAATTTGATTGGCTGTAGTCCTTTAAAAGTTAAATTTGTAAATCAAAGCATTGGTGCTTCTACCTATTATTGGGATTTTGGTAATGGTTTCGTAGATGCAGCAATGAATCCTACTCATAGTTTTGTAAACAATACATCTACAACTATTATTTACAATGTGTTGCTAATAAGCACTTCATCAAATGGTTGTGTAGATACTGCAAATTCTCAAATTACGGTCAATCCTGCTTCACAATCTATATTTACATCAGATGTTACCAATGGTTGTCAGCCGTTGAATGTTACTTTCACCAATAGTTCTGTGAATGCAAGTACTTATTTTTGGAATTTTGGTGATGGATCTACTTCTACTTCATCAGCTAGTACTGTTCAACATCTTTATTCTCATCCCGCTGCTTCAGCCGTTTCTTACACAGTATCTTTAATTACCAATACTATAAATGGTTGTGCCGATACCAGCACTCGAGTAATTCTAGTTCAACCAAAAATTATTGCAAGTTTCACTAATATTAATAATGGATGTTCTCCATTAAAAGTTAAATTCAATAATACTTCTGTAGGAGCATTAAGCTACTATTGGAATTTTGGAGATGGTGCTGTGAGTGTTAACGCAAATCCTAGTCATATTTACACAAATTTAGGTTCTACACCGATTGTGTTTAATGTTTCGATGATCGCAACTGCATTTTCTGGTTGTTCGGATACTGCAAATTCTCAAATTACGGTCAATCCTGCTTCACAATCTATATTTACTTCAGATGTTACCAATGGTTGTCAGCCTTTGAATGTTACTTTCACCAATAATTCTGTGAATGCAAGTACTTATTTATGGAATTTTGGTGATGGATCTACTTCTACTTCATCAGCTGCTACTATTCAACATCTTTATTCTCATACCTCTAATTTAGCTATTTCTTATAATGTAACTTTAATTACCAATACTATAAATGGTTGTGCCGATACCAGCACTCGAGTAATTTTAGTTCAACCAAAAATTATTGCAGCATTTACTAGCAATCAAGTTGGATGTTCGCCACTCACCGTTAATTTTGCAAATAAATCAAAACTTGCTTTAAGTTATTTCTGGGATTTTGGAGATGGTGCGGTAGATGCTTCTGCAAATCCTATTCATGTTTACGTAAATTCTGGATCAACGACAGTTGTTTACAATGTAACTATGATTGCCACTGCTGTTTCTGGATGTGCTGATACAGCATTTTCTCAAATTACGGTTTATCCAAATTCTATTTCTGCGTTCACAGTTGATAAATTAAGCGGTTGCCAACCTTTGACAGTGAATATTACAAATAATTCTACCAATGCTTCCGTTTATTCATGGAATTTTGGAGATGGAAATAGTTCAACTTCGTCAGCTTCGACAATCTCACACACTTATACCCATACTTCTACTACGGCTAACAATTATATCATACGACTAATTACAAATAATAGTAATGGATGTGCTGACACGAGTTTTCAGACAATAACTGTTCAGCCTATTATTACAGCAGCCCTTACTTCTATCAATAATGGATGTTCTCCTTTGGTTGTGAGTTTCAATAATTCTTCAAGCGGAGCGAGTTCCTATTTTTGGAATTTTGGAGATGGAAATGTTTCTATTGCTGCGAATCCAACCCATATATTCAACAATCCGAGTTTAGTAACCCAAACCTACACTGTTACTTTAATTTCAACCGCGGTTTCTGGTTGTAAGGATACTGCAACTAAAGTGATTACTGTATTTCCAGCATCAATAGCTACCTTCACAGTAGATAAAATAGGAGGTTGCGAACCACTAGCCGTTCAGTTTACTAATACTTCAGTTGGTGCGTCCTCTTATTTTTGGGATTTTGGAGATGGAACTACCTCCATTTCGGCATCATCTATTATCAATCATACTTTTGTGAATACACAATCTACGGTTGCTAATTATTTGGTAAAACTTATTACCCGATCTTCTAATGGATGTTTGGATACTACTACTCAACTAATTTTAGTTCAACCAAGAATTATAGCGAGTTTCACTAATATTACTAATGGATGTTCGCCTTTAAAAGTGAAATTTACCAATACTTCTATAGGAGCTGTGAGCCATTTATGGGATTTTGGAGATGGATCTACCGATGCTAATTCAAGCCCAAACCATACATTTACCAATTTTACTTTATCTAATCAGATATTTACGGTTACCTTAATTTCAACTGCAACATCAGGTTGTAAGGATACAGCGATTAGTCAAATAACAGTATTCCCAGCTTCACAAGCATTATTTAATGCAGATAAATTAAGTGGATGCCAACCACTGGATGTTATGTTTACTAATTCTTCCATTGGTGCAAGCACAAATTTTTGGAATTTCGGTGATGGAACCACTAGTACAAGTTCTGCTGGAACAATTAACCATATTTTTTCGCACAATATTACAACAGCTGTCACTTATACAGTTACTTTAATTACTAATACAATCAATGGATGTTCTGACACATTGATAAAACAAATTATCGTTCAACCAAAAATAATCGCACAATTTAGCAGTATTAATGATGGATGTTCGCCATTGAAAGTTTCATTTACGAACAACTCTACTGGAGCTAATTCTTATCTATGGGATTTTGGAGATGGAAATGTAGATGCAAGCTTAAATCCAACTCATACCTTTGTTAACAATTCTTTACTTACTCAGCAATATACTGTCACCTTAATTAGTACGGCTGCTTCTGGATGTACGGATACTTTGCAAAAAATAATTACCGTATTCCCAGAAACTAAACCTGCATTCTCGACTGATGTACAAACTGGTTGCCAACCATTACTCGTTAATTTTACCAATGCTACACAAAATGCAATAAGTTATTTATGGGATTTTGGAGATGGAACCACTTCGTCTTCTTCTCAAAATACGCTTAGCCATATTTTTGAGCATAATGGAAATACTACGCGGATTTTTCAAGTTAAGTTAATTACTGTTTCTGTAAACGGATGTAAGGATACTATACAGCAAGCCATTACGGTTTATCCAAAAATAGAAGCAAAGTTTTCTGGGGTAAATTCTGGTTGTTCTCCAATAGAAGTTAGATTTGCAAATGAGTCTACAGGAAGCAATGGAAGTCAATGGGATTTTGGAGATGGTTTTGTCGATATAACCAAAAATCCAGTTCATACTTTCACCAATTTTACTCAGGCTTCAGTTTCGTATTCAATACGATTAATTGTAAATTCTTTAGCAGGTTGTAAAGACACCACTTTCCAAACCATTACAGTTTATCCAAAACCGCAAGCACTATTTACCGCAAACGATTTAACTAGTTGCCAACCTTTTAAAGCGGAATTTACTAATACTTCTATTGGTGCTTTAACTTCTAAATGGGATTTTGGAGATGGAACGATACTTATTGATTCTTCTTCAATCGTAAAACATACGTTTCAACATAATTCATTAAATCCGGTTTCATATACCGTTAAGCTATTGATTACCAATCTTTACGGATGTACTGATACATTGAATAGAGTTGTTTTGGTAAATCCTAAAATTGTTGCAGCATTTACAAGTGATACGGTTGGATGTTCTCCATACAAAGTAGCATTCAATAATTTATCTCAAGGTGCAGCCAATTACACTTGGAATTTTGGAGACGGATTTACAGATGTGGTACCTAATGCCAAACATACATTTGTCAATAATGGATCTAATGATACCATATTTAATGTCCAATTAATTTCTAGTTCAGTTTATGGATGTTATGATACAGTTTACAGAAAAATCACTGTTCACCCTTCACCAAAAATTGATTTTATTTTAAATAATAATGCAGGTTGCCAACCTTATATTTTGACTATTCAAAACAAAACAAAGGGTGCTAGAAGTCAATCTTGGGATTTTGGTGATGGTAATTCCATCATAACTACTGATTCAGTTATTACTCACACTTACACTCATAGTTCTGCCATTCCGATTATTTATAAAATTACTGTTCAAGTTAATAATTTACAAGGATGTACAGATACAGCTTCTAAGACAATAACTGTATTACCAAATTTAAAGGCAGATTATAGATTCAATAAAAATGACTGTTCGCCAGTTACGGCTTCCTTTATTAATGGAAGTATTGGAGCTACTGCTTACAAATGGAATTTTGGTGACGGAAAAAATGATGTAGTTGCCAATCCAGTTCATACTTTTTACAATAATGGAATTTCCGATACAATTTATCGAGTACGAATGATCGCATTGTCTCCATTTGGTTGTATAGACACTGTTTTTAAAAATGTAATAGTTGCTCCAGCGCCAAAAGCAGCATTTGATGTGAATGGAGATGAATTGCTTCAGCCTAATACAACTGCTTTTGTTACCAATAAAAGTAAACTTGGAAACTGGACATATAAGTGGTTCTGGGGAGATGGTACAACTTCAACATTGAAAGATCCTATTTCGCATACCTACAATACATTTGGAGATTATGAAATTATTTTAGTTCAAAAAAATCAATATTGTTCAGATACTACGAAACAAACACTCCGAATCAATCCTGCATTACCAACTGCAAATTTTAGAGGAGAAGCTTCGGGTTGTACTCCGGTAAGAGTTCAATTTACTAATACATCCACTTATGCAACCGACTTTTTCTGGGAGTTTGGAGATGGAGGAACTTCTACACAAGCTAGTCCAAGTTATATTTATTACAGACCTGGAAAATATGCGGTAAAATTAACAGCTGTAGGTGCAGGAGGAAAAAGCGAAAAAGTAAAATTAGATAGTATAGAAGTATTCGCTTTACCAATTGCCTTATTTGTGGTAAATCCTACGATTGTGTTTTTACCAGATAAGCCAGCTATTTTTTACAATTTATCTTCTGATGATATTGGAAGTACTTTTGAATGGGATTTTGGAGATGGAAATACTTCAACAGAAGAATCTCCAGAGCATTACTACACAAAAGTAGGTTCATTTACTATTACATTAAAAGTAACTAACCAAGCAGGATGTATTGATACATATGTATTACAAAATGCTGTTGTGGCAGAGAGTAAAGGGGAAGTTATTGTTCCTAATGCCTTTACACCTGATCCAAGTGGTCCGTCTGGTGGTTTAATTAATCCAAGTGATATGAGCAATGATATTTTTTACCCAGTCATTATAGGTGCAGAACAGTTTCACTTAACTATTTTCAACCGTTGGGGAGAACTTATATTCGAAAGTTTCGACGTGCAAAAAGGATGGGATGGATATTATAGAAATGAGATGTGTATGCAAGATGTTTATGTGTGGAAGATAGAAGCGGTGTTTGTAGATGGCAGAAAATACGTGAAATTAGGAGATGTCACTTTATTACGTTAATAATGAGTTAATCAAGTAACATTATTGCAAATTCTTAGTATAAGAAAATCGATTGAATCTCGCTCTCAAGTAATAGATTCTGTTTGAATAAATTACTGTTATTGTTTCAAACATTTTATTGATTCCATATGAGGATAAAACTTTTACTCATTATACATGTACTCCTTTTTTCTAAAATAACATTCGCTCAGGATGTACATTTTTCTCAATTTTATTCTCAACCTATGTATTTAAATCCAGCTTTGACGGGTAGCTCTGAAAAAAGCAGATTGGGAATTTCCTACCGAAATCAGTGGCCTAATATACCTAACACGTATATTTCACAAGCGGTGTCTTTTGACCAGCATTTACCTGGTATCAATAGTGGCATTGGTTTAATGGTAATAAAGGATGCGGCAGGTGCAGGAGAATTAGGATATACCAATGTAGCTGGAGCCTATTCTTATCAAGCTCAATTTTCAGAATCAATAGGAGCAAGAGCAGGAGTGAGTGTAGGTTATACTAACAAAAGTGTAGATTTTTCGCGATTATTATTTAATGACCAAATTTCAAGAGGGGGAGGAGTTACCTTCGAAACAGATCCAGGAATTAAAGTCCAATATTTAGATATTTCTTTTGGATCAATGATTTTTTCAGAAAATTTTTGGATCGGTCTTTCTGGTCATCACCTGAACCAACCTGATCAATCTTTATTGGACGGCGAAAGTCCCTTGCCGATCAAAATGGGAGTTCAAGGTGGATACAAAGCAAAAGTTAATCAATATAAAGCTGGAAGAGAACAAAGTGTTTCAGCAGCATTTAGTTATGCAGCTCAAGGCAATTATGATAAATTGGCTGTCGGGGCCTATTTTGTTCGCGAACCTTTAGTAACTGGGGTTTGGTATAATGGTATTCCTGTATTTAAATCTTATGAAAAAGGTTACACAAATAATGATGCATTTACGGTTTTGATGGGATATCAAATTAATAATCCCAACTTAAGAATTGGGTATTCGTATGACTTAACTATTTCTAAATTAGTCACTAATTCTGGCGGTGCTCATGAAGTTTCATTAATTTATGAATTTGATCTAAGAGATCATATTCGCCTTTCAAGTGGAGGTTCTAGAAGACGATCCAAAGTTTCTTGTCCAAGTTTCTAAAGGAGAAATTTAAAGCATTAATCTAAAGCCCTTAAAAACTTTTTACGATTTTTTGTCGTTACTTTGTTGGTAATGAAAATTATAAATCATTTTTTTATTCTGTTTATCCTTCCAATTTATCTGTTAGCCAATATTGGTTTGCAGTTAAATATCGGATTTTGCGGAAAAAAAATTCAAGATATTAGTCTTGGCGTTCAGAAACATACCTGCCTTTCCTGCAAAAAATCTTCGAGTAACTCGTGTTGTAAAGATTCTATTGTGTATCAAAAATTGGATGCGAAACATACCATTTCTATTCCGGCAAAAATTGAATTTACACAATACCCAATTTTAATATCACAGCAATACAGCCAATTTATTTTACCAATTCCTTTTTCAGGAATTACTGGTATCCAGCTAAGCAGAGCACCTCCAAACCTTTTATCTCAACCACCTATTTATCTTAAAAATCGTATAATTTTAATTTGAACACTTATTTTTTTATAAAATAAAATTCAAATTATTAGTACAAACCCTTATATTTAAGATAAATGAAATCGATTAAAAAATTAATATTTGCTGTAATTTTTACTGCAACCATACATCACGCCAATGCACAAATCAATTCTGCATTGATCCAAGTCGGGGGACTTACCTGTTCTATGTGCTCATTTTCAACTGAAAAAGCAATCAGAACACTTCCATTTATAAAAGACGTAAAAGCAAATTTAGAGAAGGCAGAATACGAACTTACCTTTAAGCCCGAAGTAGAAATAAACCTAGACCAGATAGCAGAAAAAGTTACAGGTGCTGGATTTTCGGTTATTAAATTAGTGGTTTCTACTCAATTCGACAATTTAACGATAACTGAAAATGAACATGTTACCCTAGGTAAAAATAATTATCATTTTATGAATGTTTCAGATAAAGTTTTGGATGGAACCATCAAAATTCAATACTTAGACCGAAATTTTTTAAGTCCCAAAGAATTTAAAAAGCTTTCTGCAAAATCTACTTTTGCTTGTTTCCAAACAGGCAAAAAGGAATCTTGCTGTAAAGATTCGAAAGGATCGTATTCAAGAATATTCCACGTTACTTTAATTTAATTTTGAAATGAAAACGATTGTAAGAACAGGAGTTTTGCTCCTGTTTCTTTCTCATTTCACAGTAATTGGGAAAGCACAAGAATTATATATTCAAACAGAACCTGCCAGCAATATGCCAGCAAAATCTTTAGGAATTCGCTTAAGCAATAAATATTTTCCAAAAAGCTCACAAGATCAATTTCGCATTTCACCAGAACTTATGTACGGTATTTCTAGTAAATTGATGATTCATGTAAAACAGAGTTTTAACTTTACTACAGAAAACGAATACAAACCGGGAATGTTAAATTTTTATGCTAAATACCGCTTTTTATCTATTGATGAAATTCAAAAACATACTAGAATTGCAGCTTTTGCAAGTATTGGATATAGCAATAGTCAAGAATTAGCCGGGGTTCACGATTTAATGGAATCAAATACTGGTTACTCAAGCGGAATTATTATTACTCAACTATGGCATAAACTTGCATTGTCCTCAACTTTAGGAGTTTTTAAGCCACTTGCCAACAAGAATTACGATCAAATTGGAGATTTAGGAATGATTTACAACTATTCTCTTTCTGCTGGTTACCTTATATTACCATTAAAATATAAAAACTATCGGCAAGCGAATTTAAATTTATATGTAGAGCTTTTGGGAACTAGAAACGAATTAAAAAATTACGAAGAAACGCATGTTCATAAATCAGAAGATATAACCCAAAAATTTAGACGAGATCAAGTAATGTTGGCGCCAGGCCTGCAAACAATACTTGGATCTCGCACTAGGATAGAAGCTGGTTATTTATTTCCATTAGTAAATTCAAAATATTCCCAAGGAGAAAATATGGTAATGTTGAGGTTTGAGCATTTATTATTCCTTCATTAATTTATTTATACAAAAAAACACCATTAAATTTCGCGGTGGTCGAACATTGAAATAAATAGTTTACGCACTACGTTGGAGAAACAGAAATGTCTATATTAGGGGCATTTTTGAATGTTGTTTTTTAGAGTAATTAGTTTTATATCAATGAAATTTAGATTCTTCTCTCTTTTAATATTTTTCATTTTTTTTACCCATTCATTATTTGCCACACATATAGTTGGTGGAGAGTTAAGCTATGAATGCAAAGGCAACAATAATTATGAAATTACTTTTAAATTTTACAGAGATTGCGGTCCAAATACCGCTTTATTTGATACCTTAATTACCATTACAGTTTTCGACAACTTTGGAAATGTGTTAGATACTATCAAAATTTCACAACCAGAAACTTCATTAGTTCCTCCTACCGTATTTAATATTTGTTATATACCTCCAGCAGGTATTTGTGTGAGTCAAGCTATTTATAGAACAACAGTAAATCTTCCGCAAATAAGTGGAGGATATGTTTTAGGTTATCAACGTTGTTGTAGAAATGGAGGTATTTCCAATATTGATGATCCTGGAGGTAGTGGTTCTACTTATACTATTTCTATTACAGATAGTGTAATGGCAGAATGCAATTCTAGTCCAATTTATAAAGAGTTCCCACCTACTTTTCTATGTGCCGGTAGTCCTTTGATTTTCGATCATAGTGCTTTTGATAAGGATGGAGATCAATTAACTTATGAATTATGTGCTCCTTATTTAGGGGCAGATCGTAATGTTCCTAGTCCACCAATTGCCCCGCCACCGCCTTATGATCTTGTTGTTTATGCCAATACTTATTCAGCGGAATATCCAATCGCTGCAAATGTTCCATTTAAAATTGATTCCATTACAGGATTGTTAACCGGGACACCTAGCAGTAAAGGTCAGTTTGTAGTTGGAGTTTGTGTTAAAGAAATGCGGGGTGGAATGGTGTTATCAGAAAATAAAAGAGATTTTCAATTTAATGTAGTTTTATGTGAAGGTTCTTTATCCATAGGTCCAGGTAATCCAGTAATCTGTGAAGGCACTGGGGTAGAACTTTCTGCATTTGGTTTTCCAAATTTTGTTTGGTCTCCTGCGGTTGGATTAAGTTCTACAACAGGATCCATTGTTTTTGCAAATCCAACAGTTACCACTACCTATACTATTATCGGAAATAATGGTATAAATTGTATAGATACCAACACAGTAAAAGTTGAAGTTTTGCCAGCTCCTTCTGTTTCGGTTTTTAGTGTGTTACCCAAAATATGTTTAGGAGATTCTAGTATTCTTAGATTAAGAGGCGCATATAATTTTAAAATAACTCCAGATTCAAGTGTTACGAGATTGAATGATTCAACTTTTGTTCTTCATCCAATTGTTTCTACCAATTTTCTTGTGGAAGGAATAACTGGAACCTGCAATGATTTTATAAATGTCCCAATTAATGTAAATACTTTACCCGATTTTAAACTATTAAAATCTGCAAATACAACTTGTTTAGGCTCTTCAGTAGAACTATTTGCAAAAGGAGATTACACCTTCAAATGGTTTCCAATAGGTAGTTTATCTGCTCCTATTGGTAGTACCATTACAGCAAATCCTACAATTACAACTACCTACCTCGTAACTGCAACAGATATTATGGGATGTTCAAGATCAATTGAATTTACTATAGTAGTTTTACCAAAAGCTAAAGCAAGATTTTTAAATTCTGTAAATATTGGATGTGCTCCATTTAAGCCAGATATTTTAAATGTATCTATAGGTGCAGGTACTTATGAATGGTATTTAAACGGAAGACTAGTTTCAGTCGATACTCAACCAACCAACATTGTTTTAGAATTTCCCGGTAGAACTGATACGTTAATGCTGGTTGCAACCAATGGTTTGACCTGCAACTTGGATACTGCAATCATCACTTTAAAAACCTTTAAAGATGTAAGAGCTAGAACTTTACCATCAGATTTTAGAACTTGCGAAGGACCGTCATCCATAAGTTTTACCAATACTAGCAGCGGTTTTGATTCTTTTGAATGGGATTTTGGAGATGGAACTAAAAATATAGATAATCTAACACCGACCCATTTTTTTAGCGTTTCAGGTATTTACACCGTTACATTTAAAGTAGTTTCTAAAGATGGATGTGTGGATAAAGATATTCATATCATAAGAATTGGTACAGAAGTAATAGCCTCCTTTGAACCTGATATAGCAGTTGGCTGCGGTGAAACCGAAATTAAATTTAACAACACTTCAACCAATAGCGTTTCTCAAACTTGGGTTTTTGATGATGGATCTACTTCTACCGATTATTCTCCAACACATACATTTACACCAAGAGATAAACCTTATTTTATAAAATTAACATCCGTTAATGAAGTAGGTTGTGAAAGTAGTTTTACTTATTCTGTTCCCATTAAGATTTATAAAATTCCAATAGTTTCTTTTTCAGTAGATGATACTAATAAAATTTGGCCAGAAAAAACTTTTACTTTCTCAAACACAAGTAACTTTATCGTAAAAGCACGTCGCTGGGATTTCGGCGATCAAACTTTTTCAACAGAAATAAATCCAGTACATGAATATACTTTTGCAGGAACATATACAGTTTCCCTTACCGAAACAGATACCAATGGTTGCCAAGCTACTGTGAAAATTTCTATCACCTTGGATGATACAAAAGGTGCTTTATGGGTTCCAAACGCATTTTCGCCAAGAAGTAGCATAGACAAATTGAGAACCTTTATACCATTGGGTTATGGATTGAAAACCTACAAAATGGAAATATTTTCCAGAGAAGGTGATTTACTTTTTTCCAATTCTGAGTTGGATAAATTTGGAAGTCCAGTGGTAGCTTGGGATGCTACAAGCAATGGAATAGAATCTAACCAAGGGGTATATATTTGGAAAATTGAAGCTAGTTATTTTAATGGAACTATTTGGAAAGGAATGCCAGATGAAAATAAAAAGTTTAAACAAATAGGAACCGTTACTATCATTAGATAATGAATATAAAATTACTTTTTGTACTAATTTATTTTTTGATTTTTACCCGTTCCTATGCTCAAGATCATGCCTATTCTAATTTTATTCAATCACCTATTTATTTAAATCCTGCTCTTTCAGGAACTTCTACTGGTTGCGAACGAATGGTGTTAAATTATAGAAACCAATATCCTGCAATAAAAGATGCATACGCTTATTATGGTGTTTCGTATGATCGCTATGTTCCAGAAATGAACGGTGGCTTGGCTGCTATGATGCAAAGAAGTGTAGAAGGTGAAGGATTTTACACTAAAAATGCTTTTTCGGTTGCTTATTCTTTTCAAGGAATACGAACCAACAATTTTAGTATTAGTCTAGGAATGCAAGCGGGAATAACGAATAGAAGTATTAACTATGATAAACTAATATTTTTTGATCAATTAGATTCTAAGTTAGGGTATCTTCCTGGCATGCCTACTGCAGCTGATAATCCAGTAAATAACAATAAATTTTATGGAGATTTCGCAACTGGTTTTGCGCTGGTTTATAAATATTCGGTTTTAGGAGCATCGATTTCACATCTCTCGGAGCCAGACGAATCTTTAATTTCTACCGAAAGTATTTTACCTCGAAAATATAATGTGCATGGTTCGTTTAATATCCCCATTGCTAGTAGAAAAAATTTCGGAGATCCAGCCGTAATACCTGCTTTTACCGTGGTCAGTCAAGGAAAAAGTTCATTTGCCACCGCAGGAATTCAATACCGTGCGTATTTTTTTAATTTTGGCGCTTGGTACAGAGCAGCCAATATTTATCAAGGTGGAAATTCAGCTATCGTAACTTGTACGTTTGATAATTATTTTACCAATGATGTAAAACCAAGTTTCAGTATAGGTTTTGCGTATGATTATACTTTATCCAAAATTGCACAAAGAAATACAGGTGGTGCTTTTGAAATAAGTTTAATATACCAAAGCAGAAAATGCAGTCAAAACAGGAATAAAATTATTTGTCCCTATTTTTAAATTAAATAAATTTTAAATACCTAATTGGTATCCGTAATCTTCGTAGTCTTCGTCTTCATTGGAGAAAAAATCTCGCAACATATCAGATTTCTGAGGAACTACAAATTCCATTACAACTTCTCCATTAGAGTTATCTACAATTTCAAAACAATTACATTTTGAATAAGCTGAACTCTTTGAATAGTTGTTTTCTGCTTCATGAAATGTTTTAAATGTTTTCTGTCCGACTAATTTTTCGTCATTAAAATAATTAATTGTGTACATGATTTCAAGGTTTAAATTTATTACATTCCGCTCATACGGAGTGATAATATTTAAAGTTCCAAATTTATTTTTGTACGAATTTCTATTACAAATAATTAACTATTTAAAACAAGAAAAATTGAATAATTATTTAAGTAATTATTTGACTTTTTACCCACATTAGGTTTCTACTAAATTAATTTTGTTTTACCTACTTACCTTAAGGTATTTATCAAACCATTTAATAAACTCTTTTTCGTCTTCATTCATATTTTTCCATCCATGACCTGCACCTTTCTTCACATTTAGAATTGCTGGAACCCCTGCATCTTTTAATTTTTTCTCCATAAGTTGAGATTGCTGTATTGGTACAACATCATCTTTGTCGCCGTGCATTAGGTAAACTGGTGCATCATCAACTGTCACCATTTCTGCCGGTGAAATTAGAGAATCAAGAACAAGCTTTTCGTCCTTATTTTCAATAATTAAATAAGTATTAGTAATAGAATCCCATTTAGTGTACTGAAAAGCTCCCAAAACACCCATCTCTTGTAAAAATTGTTTTTGCGTATTTGGATTAAAACCTAATTCCCCGAAATTAAGAAAGTCAGTAGGTGGGCAAAATACCGCTGCTGCTTGTACTTTGGATGAAACTTTTCCAATTGGGTCTTTTGAATTTGCATTCAAAATATCATCTTTTGTGGCAGCTAATAATGCTAAATGACCACCTGAGGATGTTCCGGTTATTCCTATATAATCTTTATCAATCTTGTAAATTGAGGAATTAAAACGAATGTATTGTATTGCTCTTTGCACATCTTCGAAAGCATCTGGTATAGCGTAACGAGGTATAGAAGAATGGGTGGTAAGAAACACAGTATAGCCGCTATTTACAAAAGGTAAAGAGGTTTTTAAGTAACTGTTTTGGCTGTTATAATCAGAAACCCAACCCCCGCTATTTAGACTTATAATAGCTTTTCCGTTTGCTTTTTTAGGTGATAGCACAGTCATAGTTAGAGCCAACCCATCCTTACGGCCATAAATTATTTCTGTTTGAGAATAAATAACAGTATCCTGTGAAAATATTGCTGATGAAACTAATAAATTGAAAACTAAAATAAAATATTTCATTTAGAGGAAATTTTGTTTTTATTCCGAAATGCTCAAAATGTAATATTCATTTGAACTGCTTATTTTTCACTAATGTATAAATTTTTTATAAGTGCCAAACATTAAATGAAATCTAAACATTATCAGCTTTTGCTACGTGCCTTTTGCAAGCAAATTAAATTTTATAAAATGTTAAACTTTTTTAAAATATAATCTAATAATTTAATGTTTAGAAATCGGTACTTCATGGGTCATGCAATGAATTCCACCTCCACCACGGTTTACATTTAAGGTATAAATTTGAATTATTTGCCTTTTTGGAAATATTTCATTAAAAACTTTATAAACTTCTTCGTCCTTTTGTTTTTGTTTTTCAGACATTCCAGGCTTCCAATATTTTGGAATTAATACAACTTTATTGCTAACAAAATAATTACAATAACTAGTTGCTGGTATCCTATAAATGGTATCACCTTTTATTAATCCAAAATCTTTAAATTTCTCAATTTCAGTTTCTTCAATAGTTAATGTAAACTTCAACTGATCAATTTCTGGCATTGGGATACGAATTATTTTAATTTTTTTTCCATTGGCAGTAGTTGCATTTTTTAAAATATTAAAATTAGCCTCCAATATCGGGTAATTAATACTATCAACTGGATTGTTATTTCGGTCTTCAAATGAAATGTAAGGCAAAACAACTGTATTTTTATCTACAAATCTACAAAGCTCATCAATATGCATATTTGTTCCACCACCAAAATAATTTTTATAAAATGGACCTGATTTTGGAAACTTTTTATCTTCTATAAGACCTTTTTCTAACCAAATGATTTTACGAGCACCTAATGTTTTTTTTAATTCTTCTTCAATTTCCTGAATTGATTTTGTTGGATTTCTTTGTAATGCCATTTCTCTTATAACCAATAATGTTCCACTTCCATTTGCTTCAATGCCACCACCTTCAAAAACATATTCACTATTTATTGTAGGAAGGCTCATTTGAATTGCGAGACGTTCATCCCATTTTCCAAATTTTTTTTCTTCTTCAGGCATTGGTACGCCAGTAAGATCTGGAAACATTCCGTAGGATGAATAATCAAAACAGACGATTTGCAATTTTTCTTTTTTGTCTTTAACAAAAAAGACATAGTCTCTTATAAAAAAGTCTACATATGGGTCAGTGAAGAATTCAATTTTTAATTTATCGATAGTATAATTGCCCATATATTTTAGAGCAGTGTTTTTCATCAGATCCGATTCAACATTTATCAATATTTTAACCTGTGGCTGAAGTGCTTCTATTACTCTACAGGTTATAGAATCTCGTCTTTCGTTACCAAACCAAGTCAACCATACATCATCTTGATTTTCCCATTCTGCAGGTATTCGGAATTTTTGGGCAATTGTATGAAACGGCAGGAAAATTATAGATAAAAATAAGATGGATTTTGTAGCTTTCATTTATAAGTTTAGTTAAACTATTTCCGAACTAAAAATAAATAAATTATTATAACCTTTTATTTAACCAATGCATAACCGTTGCGAGTAACTATCGGGTCTAAAATAGTTAAGAAATACAATTCTATGTTAACATCTCAAAATAGCAAAACCTATATTATTTCGTTTTGTCTTTTACAACTTTATGCCAAGCCCCAGATTTATGGTTCGGCCTTCGCCTGAAATTATTCCTGGACCTGGATATCCACCCGCTCTTCGTGTTGCATATTTAGTGTCGATCAAATTGTTCACGCCAAATCGAACATTGTAGTTTTTCAAAAATTTGTATTCCATTGATACATCATAAACTTGATAACCATCAATTTTGCCAATTGTACTAATAGCATTTGGAATCTCGGTATTGGTTGCATCGCTAAAAACTGAACTTGAAATACGAGTTTGCAAAGTAGTCGAAAAGCCTTTCCTAGAATATGTTAAACCTATGTTGTGTATTTGACTTGGCGCATACTCCACTTTCTTGTTTTTTAAATTTTCCTCTTTGATTAGTATGTTTGGTGCTGTTCCAGTTATTGAAGTTGTTTTGAAATCAACATATTCTGCATTGATAAAAGCCATGGAAGCAAATAAACTAATATCTCCAACTTTTTCATTCATTTTTAAAGCATTCGTAATATTTAAATCTACATAAGCTTCGGCACCTTTATTTACTGATTTTCCTAAATTTGTTCTGAACTGATAAGTAGCTTTTGATGGATCGTTATCAATGAATTTTCTAATTGTACCAATTCTATTATTATATTGAATGTAAAAAACGCTTGCATCAAAATTAATAAAATCAAATAGTGAACCTCTATAACCTAAATCTGCATTAAAACCGTTGTTATCCTTCAAGTTTTCGTCAATTACATCAGTAGTGGCTGGTGGCGTAATATCTGAAAATAAAACAGGACGATATGCTTGCGAAATATTAGCGTAAACATTTGTGCTTTTGAATTTATATTCTAGTCCAATTCCCGTTAAAAACAATTTTCTTTTTATGTTTTTTGGAGTTAGGTTTACTACGGTCTCTTCATTGGTTGATAGTCGTCCTTTTATATCAGAATCTATATCTTCATACCGAATTCCTGGAGTTACGCTAAATTTTTCGGTTAATCGAAATTGGTTTTCTACAAATAATGCAATATTATTTGTTGTAAATTCTAATTCTGCTGGAAATTGCTTAGTCAAAATAGTTGTGTTGTACCCAAATCCTGTATCGCCTTTTCCTCTTTGCTTTCTTAAAGTATTTGCTTGGTAAATTCTACCTCCAAAAGCTAAATTACTTTTCTGATTGAATAGATTATAGGAATAAATACCTCTAAGTTCTGAGCCTATATTTTTATAAAAATCTCTATCAATCTGTCGGTTATTAAAATCTTTCAATGTTGTATTTATTGTGTCTGAAATGTTTGGTGTTGCAAGAAATCCAATACTATTTCTTTCTCCAATTAATCCAAATACCTTTACATTGATCGTTAGATTTTCTTTTATTTTAGTGTCAAAATTTATGGCTGCAACATTCCAAGGGGTACTAAACCAATTTCTTTGGCGAACAGATTGGCGGCTATTTTCGTTAAATTGTGCATCGGTTAAACCTCCTGATTGTTGAATTTCATAATCCATATTGCTGTATTCAGCTGATATTTTTGATTTTGCATTAATTTTGTATTGCAAAAAACCGTATGTATTTCTTACTTCATATTCCCCGTTTTGTCTCCATCCATTTCCTTTACGATAATGATTGTAAACAGAATAATTCCATTTTTTTGTGTTTCCACTTATGGCATTGTATGAACTAAGCATTCCGTAACTACCTACCGTATTCTGAGATTGAAAGGTGAAAGGTTTGTTAGAAGTTTCTTTTTTTAGCACATAATTTAATAATCCTCCGAATTGTGAACCATATTGCAAAGAAGCGCCACCTCTTACAATCTCTATTTTTTCTACCGCTTCCATCGGTGGGTTGTAGTAAGCTTCTGGATATCCGAAAACATCACTTGAAATATCATATCCATTTTGACGAGTATTAAACTCCCAACTTCGATTTGGATTTAATCCCCTTACACCTACAGAAATTTGCGTTCCAGAACCGTCATTTTCCCAAATACTTACACCTGGAACTCGGGAAAATATTTGCCGTGAATTATTGGTGCTAAGATTTGCATCTATACTAGAAAGTCTGATGACTTCATTCTTCTTGCCAGAAAAAATAGTTACTCCTTCTACCTCTTTTAATCTTTCAGGAACGGCTCTTTTAGATTCTACAGTTACTTCTTGTAGTTTCTGAACTTTGTTTGTGTCTTGTGCTTGAACTGTTAATATGCTCGATATGACAAGGGTAAACGCTAATAATGCTATTTTAAAATTCATTTTATTTATTATTCTTAATTAGACTATTTCTAATTAACGCACAAATGTAGAATTTAAATCAATAATCTTTGTGCTTTTTAATAAAATAAATTAAGAATATTTCTGATTTAGAATTTGAGTTGACTGGATTAACTTTTATTTAAGGAGTTCTACTTTTGTCGTATAAAAGTTTCGCTATCGGTAAAGCCATCCTTTTTTACAAATTTTTTAAATTGACTTTTTGTTGATGAGATATGGTATGGAGGAATTGTATCTTGCTTAGTTTCTGTTACTTCCTTTAAATTTTCAATATCTAATTTTGTAGATATGCGGCTAAGGATAAGTTTCCCTTTTGTGAGCTGAACTTTTTTGACTTCCCAACTTTCTTTACCATATCGGGTGTTTAGAAAATAGTATCCTTTAAATGTTCTAACAACATTGTCATAGTTTAGGTGAAACAATGTGTCGACGTAATAAATGTGTTTTATTAAACTATCACCATCATATTTTATTAAAGTCCTTTCATTTTTATTTAAATCGATAATCGTATTGCCAGACAGTTTAGAGTTACTGTCTAATTCATTTGGATGAATTTTAATGTCATAGTCAAATATTCTTTTGATTAATTTGTCATCAATTAATAGCAGTGAAGAATCTGATTGACTCAGATATTGACCTTGTATACGTTTTGGAAAAATAGATAAATTGTCTATGTCAACTGGTTGCGGTTGATTAAAAGTTACCGCTGGTTCACACGCCAAGAAACTTTTTAAAATAAAAAATGTGCAGATAATTTTTAGTTTTTGCATTGGCTAAGAAGTTTTTTTTTAGAATACATCAAAAAATTTGCAGCAACCCAAATTTCCCATTATTTAAGCAAATTAATTTTAAAAATTATGAACTCGTTGTCTTTAGCTTTGATGTTTTTGTTAATATGAAAATTGTTTTAATCCTTTTTGGAAAGTATGTTTCTGTTTTATTAATGCAATGAATTGTCAAATTTGCAATTATGTTTATTGAAGAGGCGAAATATATAGACTCTAAAACTTAAACAAATCTGGAAAAGCCAAAATTGTGCTTTATGGTACTTTGCGTTCCTATTTTAATTCTTGAACAGGATCAGAAAAATATTCTTCTAAAATTTTGGTAAGCATTTCT
Organism: Sphingobacteriales bacterium; assembly: GCA_038209155.1. Lineage (GTDB taxonomy): Bacteria > Bacteroidota > Bacteroidia > Sphingobacteriales > Sphingobacteriaceae > JBBQYA01. The sequence continues at coordinate 19,668 of JBBQYA010000050.1, forward strand.
TCGCTGAGTGGTTTAGAGTTAAATCCAATAATATCAGGAAATTGGGTAGAGCGTTTCTTGTCTGCGGGGTTTTCGGATGTAGTAAGCATTACAATAACTACTTTTGCTTTTTGGTCTGATTTTAATTCTTTGTAAGCTTCCAGAAATTCCCATCCGTTCATTTTTGGCATATTAATGTCTAAAAATATAATCTCAGGACGAATTTGATTTTCATTTTTAAGAAAATTTATTGCTTCTTCACCGCTCAAAGCAACTTCAATATGTTCAGTAATGTTCATTTCATTAATCACGATTTGATGAAAATAGTTATCTTCAGCATCATCATCTATTAGTAAAATACACTTTAATTTTTTTATCATATTATTAATTTTTTAGGTATGGTAAAATAAAAGGTGCTTCCATTTTCAAGTTCAGATTCTAGCCAAATTCTTCCACCATGAAGTTCAGTAATTTTCTTGCATTGAGCTAATCCAATACCGGTACCTGCATATTCATCTTTATTGTGTAGTCGCTGAAAAACTTTAAAAAGCTTTTTGTAATATATTTTGTCTATTCCAATTCCATTATCTTTAATTGCGAAGAGCCATTCTTTATCTTTTGATTTTGCGGTAATATTAATAATCGGATGCACATCATTTTTCCTGAATTTGACTGCATTAATGATAAGGTTTTGAAAAAGTGATTTTATCCCTGAAAGATATCCGTTTATAACCGGCAATTGTTCGTAGTATATCTCTGCTTTGCTTTCTTTAATAGATTCGTTTACATCATCTAATATATCCTTCAATAGCAAATTGCAATCTATTTCTATTTTGTTTTTATCATTTCCTATTCTTGAAAATTCCAATAAATCTCTGATAAGTGATTGCATACGAACCGTTGCTCCACCAATAGATGTCAAATACTGATCGGCATCTTTATCCAATCTGCCTTTGTATTTTTTCTGAAATAATCCTATGTAATTGGAAATGGTTCTTAATGGTTCCTGCAAATCGTGAGAAGCAATATATGCAAACTGTTCCATTTCTTTATTTGAACTGGTAAGCTTAATATTCATTTTTTCAATGCTGGCTTTTTCAACACTGTAATCTTCAAGAATATTTATTAAGGCTTTTTGAGTTTCTTCTGCTAATCTTTTCTCCTTTGAATAATCATCCAAAATATTCATTACGGCTTTTTGCGTATTTCTTAATAGATTTTTTTCATCCTCTGTATCTTCCAAGATAGTAAGAACAGTGGGCTGAGACTCCTCAAGAGATACTAATTGGCTTTTTATTTCAGAATTAGCATTTTCCATAATTAACTGTTTTCATTTTTTATAAAACTAAGTTTTCCTCTTAATTCTTCATTTTCTTTTTTCAGTTCTATCATTTTCAACTCTCTACCAACTGTTAATTTTCTAAATCGTTCTAGTTCTACTAATCGCTCTAGTTCTTTTTCCCGTTCTGCCTCATTTCTCTCTAATTTTTTTTGAGCCGTAACATCTCTTGCTGCCGCAAATACTCCCAATACATTTCCTTTATCATCTTTATAAACTGATGC